>CAYWBE010000003.1:2740-33630 GCA_964456295.1 uncultured Candidatus Nemicrothrix sp. | reverse complement strand
GGCCCGGGTCCATGAGGAACACCCGGTTCCAGAGTTTCATGTCGCTCCTCCGGTCAGAGGATGCGGCGGGCGATGCCGCTCTGCATGTCGCGGGCCACCCCCAGTGCGCCGGTAGCGGCCATCCGCTCGGCGAAGCCCGGGTGGGCCTGGGTGGCGGCCGTCCGCTCCTCCAGATCAGCCACCGTGTCGTAGCCGAAGATGAACCGGAAGGTGTTGGGCAGGCCGTACTGACTGAAGCCGACGGTCGCCGGCGTGCCCGACTGCCCGTTCATGAATGTGGCCGTCTCGATGGCCCACTCCATGTTCGCTGCGATCTCGTGCGGGTTGACCTGCCAGGCGAAGTTGGACACCACATTGGGTGTCTCCGAGACGTCACCGGCGGTGTGGACGACGTTCCACAGGGAGTCCACGGCGCTGCCGACCATGTGGGCTCCCACGGCCTGGGCCTTGTCGACGTAGGACTGGTCCTCGGCGTAGACCCGGGCCACCTCGTCGGTGAAGGCCCCGTAGGACTCCATCCGACACGAGGCGGCGAAGGTGCCCACGGGCCCGCCAAGGAGGCCCTGCCACAGGGCGAACTGGTTGGTCGAACCGCCGTTCAGGTGGGTGACCGCATCCACCAGTGCGGCGCTACCGGCCTGCATTGCGTCCGGCCTGACGGTCAGCAATCGGTTGTAGAGGTACACGGAGAGTCCGCCCTTCTGTCCGTCGCCGGTCGTTCCGGCGAGCACTACACCGTCCCACGGTCGCCGGAGGAGGATCAAGGGCCGGGCCGTACTCCCAGGCAATCGCCAACCAGCCCCCGGACGCGACGGACGCCGGGCCCGCCACCCCGGAGGGAGGCCGACCCGGCGCCGGTCGGCAGGTTCCGGTCAGGAGACCCGGCGCATCACCGCAGACTCGATGGTCTCGGCCATTCCGACCGCACTCTGGATGCGATCAAAGAATGATCCCTCTGCCACAACGGCGTCGCTGGCCGCCTCGAACTCGGCCAGCGATCCGTAGCTGGTTCCCATCATCAGGCCGTTTGGCCGACCCCACTGGCTTGTCCCGACGATGATCGGGTGGCCGTGGACGCCATGGAGGTGGTCAGCCATCTCGATGGCGAAGGCGATGGCCGAGCCCAGATCATGAGGGTGCGCCTGCCAGCTGATCGCCGAGAACACGGCCGGAACGTCGCCCCGGTCCCCGGCCACATGCACGATCCGGGCCAGGGTGTCCTCGACCTCGGTGATGCATGGCCCGGCTGCCGAGATCGCCGCCAGTACGTCGGGGTCGCCCAATCGGGCCGCGTTCTCCTCGGCGAACGGAGCGAAGGCCTCAGCTCGGGCCGACAACGCCATGGTGTTGGGGGCGCCGACGCTGGCCGGCATCCAGGCGTCCACCGGGTGGCTGCTCTTCGAGTTGATGACCTCGATGGAGGCCATGATCGCACCCACCCCCTCGGCCCACCGTCCGGTGTCCAGGGTGAATCGTCGATTCCACAGGTACATGTTCGGTATCCCTTCTCTGGTTGGTTCTGGTGATCAGATGATGCGCCGGATCAGGTTGGTATCGAGCGTCGAGGCGTCGGCGATTGCCGTCACGGCCTGCATCCGTTCCTGCCATCCGGCGTCCGCCGCGCCGGCTGCCGTTCGCTCCTGCCAGTCGGCCACCGAGTCGTACCCGTTGTAGACGCGGACCGACAGGGCCGTTCCCGGTCCGCCGGTGCAGACCACGCTCCGCGCCCCGAACGCCTCGCCGACATAGCTGTTCATCTCCATGGCCCACGCCACGTTGTCGACCAGGTTGCTGCCCTGGAGCGGACGCCAGATGGCGTTGGAGATCACCGCCGGCGCGCCGGTCCAGTCGCCCACCGAGTGGACGACCTGCCAGAGCGAGTCCTCGGGAACCCCCTGCATACATGCTCCTACGGCATTCACCTTGTCCCGGAAGATGTCATCCTCCACGCCCCGGGCCGCCATCTCGTCGGAGAAGGGGCCGAAATCAGGGCAGAGGGCCGATACACCGAAGCCCGCCCGGCCCAGGACCATCGCCCACAGGTTGAACTGGTAGGCGGACACCTCGTTGACATGGTTGACGGCGTCGGCCATGGCCGGCCCCGCGTCGGCGAACCTCGTCGGATTCGGCTCGATCAGTCGGTTCCACAGGTACATGTCCCGCATTCCTCCCGCCGGATCCCGTGGGACCCCGCCTCACTCCGCCCCGTCCTTCGGGATGGACGATCCACCATCCCACCGGGCTATGAGATGGGTCAACCCGCCCCGGGTGATCGGCTCCACGTCAACAGGACCGAAGCAACTCCAGGGCCCGGGCGACGGTCGGGTCGTCGGCCAGGTCGTCGGCCCGCTCGACCTGGGCGAGCATGGTCCGTCGCCGCAGGAAGTCCTCGGGCTCCACGATCCACTCGTGGTCGGCCATGACCCGCACCTCGGCCTCCGTCAGGGGAACCAGCCCGCCCATCGGTTTCCCGAGCGACCGGTCGGCGTCCATCAGGTCCAGTGCGGGAAAGGCCCGCATGCCCTGCCGGCGCCACAGGTCGGCCGCCACCCCGGCGTCCAGGGCCAGCCCGGCAGCACGCTCGTCGAAGCGTCGTCGGGCCGTGGGCCCCGGTTCGCCGTACCAGCGACGTACCGGACGTCGACCCGACAGGCCACAGGCCGCCACCGCCTCGACCACCTCTTCGCCCACGTTCAGGCAGTCCGAGAGCTTGCCGCCCAGCACCGAGACCACCCCGAGGGTGGCGTCCACCTCCACGGCGTGCTCCCGGGACAACTCGGTCCAGTCGCGACCCTCCGACGACCCGCCGGGCGGCACCACGAGGGCTCGCACCCCGCAGCGTTCGGCGATCACGTCGGCGTCGGACAGCGGCACCAGCCGGTCGATCCGGGCGTTGATCTGTTCCAACAGGAACGTCCGGTCGTCGTCGGTGACGGCCACCTCCGGATCGTCCACCGGGGTGTCGGTGGTGCCGATCACCGACCGCTCCCCCATGGGCAGGACGTAGAACAGGCGCTCATCGTCGTCGAAGAAGGCCAGGATCCGGCCCGAGTCGGTGATCCGGGGCACCACCAGGTGGATGCCCTTGGAGAACACCAGACGGTGGTCGGTGGTCGAGCCCAGCAGGTCGCCGACCACCGGTACCTGCGGGCCGCCGGCGTTGACGACCACCCGGGCCGTCGCCTCCATGGCCCGCCCCGACACCCGGTCGACCAGGCCCAGCCGCCAACCGTCGACCCCCTGTTCGGCGGCCACCACGTCGACCCGGTTGACGATGGTCGCCCCGTGTCGGGTCGAACCGATGGCCATCTCGGACACGAACCGGGCGTCGTTGTCGACCAGCAGGTAGTCGGAGTACTCGATGCCGCCGCGGACCATCGACGTGTCGACCGAGGGCTCGAGGCGTTCGATGGTGGGAGCTGAACGGTGACGGGGCGGCTGGGTGACCAGGCGTCCCAGACCCCAGTAGGCCACGGCGCCGAGGGCGGCGAACCACGGTGGGAAGGGCGCCCCACGGTCGAGGGCGGCCAGGAAGCGGGTCTCGGCCAGTCGGGTCGGATAGGCCCGGGCCAGCCGGTTCCGGGAATCGCAGAGTCCGGCTACCAGCTTCAGGTCATGGCTCTCGAGGTACTTGAAGCCGCCCCACACCATGCACGAGGACTCCTGGCTGGTGCCCGAGGCGAAGTCGTTGCGCTCCACGAGGGCCACCCGCAGGCCATTGGCCGACAGGGCCAGGGCCGATACGGCCCCGTTGATGCCGCCGCCCACCACCACTACGTCGAACGAGCCGCCATCCAGCGCGCCGAGTGCCTGCTCGCGTCGTTCCGGAGAGTGCCGGCGGCTGGTCGGGAGGCTGGTCACGGGACCCGTTGTAGCCGCTGGAGGCCGGTGTGGCACGCCTGAACGGCCGGGAACGGTCAGGGGCTGCGGAGGAGTCTCGTCTTACCGAAGACGTTGCCGAACACGATCCGACCGTCGCCGTCGAGGTGTACTCCGGCACCGAGCGTGTTGAAACGGGAGTCCCCCACCACCCAGTGACCCCGTGGGTCCCCCGTCGACCAGTCGACCGCCTCGATGGTCCACTGCCCACCTCGGGTTCCACAGGTGTAGACGGTGTCCGATCCCAGGCTCACGTAGGGCACCGAGTTGGGTGACGCCACGTCGGCCACCCAGGCCTCCTGAAACGCCCGGGTGCCAGGATCCCACTGGTACTTGTGCATGCCCGACGGACGGAACCGGTCGTGGTGACCCAGGAAGAAGCACAGGAGACGGGCGCCCCGCCGGGGCAGCCAGTCCGGAACCGACCCGGGTTCGTTGTCGACGGTCATGGCCCCCCACCCGGCCACGGTGATGGACTGCTCGGTCTGGATGGCCGTCCGGGACGGATCACCCATGTGGGCCGGACCCAGGCCAGCGATCCGTCGGGACGGCGCACCGGGTAGGCACTCCCAATCCTCGGGGATGGCATCCCGCCACAGCAGGGTGATGTTGACCACCTCGTCGCCGTCGCCGATCACCACGAACCGGTCGCCATCGGGGTCGTCGCCCATGAGCGACGGCGTGGTGCCCGAACCCCGGCCGGTGCCGTTGCGGTACGGGGCGCTCCATGCCCCGTCCGCTTCGTCAAAGGAGAACCGCTCGCCGGTCCACACGACGCGGTGGACGTGGTCCACAGAGCTGGCATATACGCCGCCCTGGTCGTCGCAGCACAGGCTGGTCCGGACCCAGCCGTAGCCGGTATTGCCCCGCTCGGCTTCCATGCGGGCGCAGTGCCGGGCCGCCACGTCGAGGTCGCCGTCGGCGCCGGCCACCACGGCACCGGGCAGGCGCACGGCTACGTGGTCGGAGAAGTCCCTGGCCAGGCTGACCAGCCATCCGTGGTCCGTCGACAGCACCAGCCGCCCGTCCGGCGTGATGTTGACCCCCACGAAGAAGCCCTCGACCTCCGGGGGCTTGTCCCACCGGGCCTTCTCCACCAACGGCGAGCTCCGGTCGGCGGGATCTTCCTCGGCATAGGCCACCACGGCCTGCGTCCGCCCGAGGAACAGGGTGTGCTGATGGTCCAGGAGGGCGTAGACGCCGTCCAGCCCGGTCATGAAGCGGGCAGCCAGGCCGGCGGCGTGCATGACCGGTCCGTCGTCGGAACCGTGGATGCCCTCGTCGAGGCCGGACACGCCGGCCTCCCAGTCGGTCGGGCCGCTGGGTGGCTCGCCGGGTCGCTCGCGGGAGAGGTCGAGTGTGGCCAGCACCTCGAGGGTGTCGTGGTCCAACTTGGCGATGCATTCGCGGCCATTGCTCCAGATGGTCCGCTTCCCGTCCGCGTACGGGCCCGAGATCAGGCCCCCGAAGTGCCCGGGACCCAGCCAGGTGAACTGCCGGTCGGCGTCGGTGAGCACCTCGGCACCGTTGGGGATGGGCCCAGCCAGACAGGTGCTGTCGCGCTGGTCGCACCGCCCGTGGGCGATGGGGTTCTCACTGTCGGCAAGGAACGGGTTGCGCCAGCCTCCCGTCGAACCGGCCACGGGGCTCACGCCCAGGGGCCCTCGCCGGCCGCGGCCCCACCAGGGCTTCCGGCATCCAGGCGGTAGGCCTCCATCGGGCCACCGGCCACGTGGACCCGCTCGACCACCCGCTCACCCTCGAAGTCGAACAGGGCGTAGTGCTGGGTACTGCGGTTGTCCCAGACGACCACGTCGCCCTCCGCCCAGCGGTGCCGGTAGGTGAAGTCGGGCCGCGAGGCGTGCCGGATCAGGAACGGAAGGACGGCACTGCTCTCGTCGGGAGGGAGGTTCATGATCCCCCGGGCGAAGATGTCGTTGACGAACAGGATGGGTCGACCGGTGTCGGGGTGGGTCACGACGACCGGATGGACGGCCTTGGCATCGGGACCCTGGTCGTGGAGTGCCTTGCGCCCGTCCAGGAGGGCCTTCATGCCACCCGACAGTTCCTCGTAGGCCGCGCAGCAGTTCGTCCAGGTGGTGTCGCCACCGACGTCCGGGCCGGTACGCATGACGAGCACCGCAGCGCTCGGGATCACGTCGCGGAAGGTGCCGTCGGTATGCCAACGGTCGGCCTTGTAGCCCACCGACGAGTCGAACCGGCACACCAGCGGGTGGCCGTCGCGCTTGGGCAGGTGGTCCTCGGGGACGATGGGCTCGCCGAGCGCCGAAGCGAGGACCACGTGCTGTTCGGGCGTGGGGTCCAGTCCCCGGAGGACCACCACGTGGTGCTCCAGCATGGCCCGATGCAGTTCGGCCCGGGCGTCGTCGTCGTGCAGCAGCCGGTCGAGCTCGGGGTCGATGACCTCGACGCCGATGCGCCCCGAGACGGGACGCAACGTCAGGGCTGTGCTGGTGTGGGCTGTGCTCATCGGGCGACCTCCGGGATCCGCTCGTGCTGGCGTTCGCGATCATGGGTCCACCAGGCGCTCGAGGTGGCGCCGGTGAGGCGTTCGAAGCCCCGCATCAGGTCGCGCACGGCGGCCAGCGCCGTGCCGTCGTCCACGTCGGCGAACACCAGCCGGTAGCGGTCCACCAGGTCGGTGAACACCATGTCGTGGGCGGTCCGGCCTTCGTCGGTGAGGGCCACCAGACGACCCCGCCCGTCGTCGGGGTCGGGCCGGCGTTCCACCCAGCCCCGGGCCTCCAGGCGCTTGAGGGTGGCGGTGAGGCCCCCGGACGTCTGGACGATCCGCTCGGCGATGACCGTCGGACTGATGGCGGGCTCCGGGGCGTTGGCCAGGAGGAGCAGGACGGCGGCCTCGGCCGAGGTGGTGTCGTGACGGCGGTGGTGCTCGGCCAGGAACTGCTCGTTCAGTCGTCCGAGTCGGGTGAGCAGGAGGCCGAGGGTGGCGGTGTCCATGCCCGGACCATACGGCAGAGCTACCTTGGTGGCAAGGTTTCTAGCGTGGCTCCCGGACGATCCGTTCCGTGTACCCCACCGGACCCGGCGTATAGAGCGTCCGGGCATCGAAGCGTTCCGGGGGCCGCCCATCGGCCACCCGGGCCACCAGGTCCGGGGTGGCCAGGAAGTGCCGTCCGAACGAGACCGCATCACACATCCCGGCGGCGACCGCCTCACCGGCTGACGCCACGTCGAAGGATTCGTTGGCCAGCAACGGCCCGTCGTGCAACTCCCGGGCCAGGGCGAGGTTGTCGATCACCACGCCCGGCTCGCCGTCGTGACGACGGATCACGTGCAGCCAAGCCAGGCCGAGCGGTCGGATGGCCGTCAGGAACACCCGGAAGGTCTCCTCCACGTCGCCGGCCCGGTCATCCACCAGGTCGTTGAACGGGTTGCCCGGGCAGATCCGCAGGCCCACCCGCCCGGCCCCCACCTCGTCGACCATGGCCTCCAGCACCTCCACCGGGAATCGGATCCGAGCCTCCAGCGAACCGCCGTAGGGATCGGTACGGCGGTTGGTGCCCGTACACAGGAACTGGGCCGGCAGGTAGCCGCTGGTGCCGTGCAACTCCACCCCGTCGAACCCGGCCTCCATGGCCAGGGCGGCGAAGCGCCGGTAGTCCCCCACCACGGCGGCCACCTCGTCGGTGGCCAGCTCCCGCGGCTCGTCGAAGGGCTGCATGCCCAGTTCGTCGGTGTACATCTCCCCGACCGCCCGGATGGCCGAGGGGGCAACCGTCCCGGCGCCGGACGCCTTGTTGGCCGAATGGGCCACCCGGCCGCAGTGCATGGCCTGGGCCACGATCCGGCCCCCACCGGCGTGGACGGCGTCGGTCACGGCCCGCCAGCCGGCCAGGCGGCCGGGCCCGTCCAGCACCGGGGTGCGGCAGTAGCCCTTGCCTTCCTCGCTGGGGGCGATCCCCTCGGTGACGATCAGGCCGGCGGTTGCGCGCGCCGCGTAGTGCTGGGCCATCAGGTCGGTGGCGTTGCCGTCCACCGTGGCCCGCGAACGGGTCATCGGGGCCATGACGACCCGGTTGGCCAGTTCGATGTCGCCGAACCGGACGGGATCCAGCAGGACGGCGGATTCCGGCGGAGAGGTCACCCGGCGAATCTATGGCCGGTGACCACCCGTCGCGACCCGAGGCGACCCGGTGAACGGCGAATGGCTACGGTCCGTACCCCGCGAGACAGGAGCCACCGATGCCCTTCGCCGCCGTGAACGGCCAGACCATCCACTACCAGGACTCGGCCCCGGAGGCCGGCGACGACACGCCGCTGATCATCCTGAGCCACGGCTTCGCCATGGACCACGAGATGTGGGCCCATCAGGTCGGCCCACTGTCGGCGGCCGGTTGGCGGGTCGTTGCCCACGACGAGCGGGGCTGGGGCCAGACCATCCATGACGGCCCGTTCGACTACTGGGACCTGGCATCCGACGTCCTCGGCCTCATGGACCACCTCGGCATCGATCACGCGGTGCTCGGCGGCATGTCCCAGGGCGGCTTCCTGTCGCTGCGGGCCGCCCTCACCGCCCCGCAGCGCGTCCGGGCCCTGGTCCTGGTCGACAGCGAGGCCGGGATCTACACCGACGAGGAAGCGGCCGGCTTCCAGGCCCTGTTCGAGGCCGCCATGGCCATGGGGATGGTCGGCGACATGGGTGATGCCCTCCAGATGTTCCTGTTCGGCGCCGACTTCGCCGACGTGCGCTACTGGCGGGGCAAGTGGGCGTCACGTCCGCTCGTCCAGTGGCTCGATGCCAAGGAGTGCCTGTTCGGACGCGACGACATCACCGACCGCCTCGGCGAGATCACCTGTCCGGCCATCACCTTCCACGGCGACGCCGACATGGGCATCCCCATCGACGATGGACGGGCCCTGGCCGACGGACTGGGCGGTCCATCCGAGTTCGTGGTCGTGCCGGGGGCCGGCCACAGCGCCAACCTCGAGAAGCCCGATCTGGTCAACCCACCGCTGCTGGCCTTCCTGGCCGGGCTGGACTGACGATCCCATCCACCGATCCCGGGACGGCCCGACTCAGAGGCCGATCACCGGCTTCACGGCGGTGATGGTGACCGTCTCGAACAGGCCAGCCAGCGCATAGGGATCGCCGGCGGCGAAGGCCTCGGCAGCCGCCCGGTCATCGGCCTCCACCACGATCAGCGAACCGCACATCTCACCCTCGTCGGTGGTGATCGGTCCACCGAAGACGATGTCGAAGCCACCCAGGTAGTCGAGATGGGCGGGACGCGTGGCGCCCCGCAGGGCCCCGGCATCGGCCCGGTCCCGGGCATAGATCACGAAGTGCATGGGTCTCCTCCCCGTCCGGTCTCGCCGACCACCAAACACAACCACACCAGGCCGGCCGTCATGGTGGCGGCCAGGACCACGGCCGCGGTGTCCAGGCCCCACCGGCCGGCCACCACCGCCACGATGGCGGGCCCCATCACCCGCCCCCCGTCGGTGAGGAGCGACGACGCAGCGAGGAACGAGGCCGTCCCCTCGGCGGGTGCCACGTCGCTGCTGAGCGTGAACAACGAGCCCGAGCTGAGGCCGTTGCCGAGGCCCATCACCAGGCCGGCCACCAGCACGCCGGTCGACGAGTCGGCAGCCGCCAGGCACAGGAGCCCGACGGCCAGCAGGCCGTAGGCGGGGACCATGGCCGCCCGCCGTCCGAACCGGTCCATGACGGCGCCCGACACCGGGAAGAGGAGCAGGTCGGCGCCGTAGCCGGCGGCCACCAGCACGCCGATGGTGGCCGGGCGCAGGTCGAGGGCCACCCCGACCAGCGGCAGGAGCACCATCCGGCCCTCCCGGGTCGTCATGGACGACATGCCGAACAGGCCGGCGTGGAGCAGGCGACGCCGGTGCCGTCGGACCACCGTCCACACGCCAGGCCCACCGGCGCCAACGGGGGCCACCTCGGCCGCCGGGTTCCGGGCCCCGGGCAGGACGGCCGGGATACCGATGGCCGCGCCCAAGCCCGCCACGGCGAACGTCCACCGGGCGCCGGCCAGGTCGACCAACAAGCCGCCGACCGCCGTGCCGATGAACACCGAGAAGCGCATCGTCCCACCCATGAGCGACATGGCCCGGCCGCGGAGGACCACTGGGATCCTCGGCGTCAGGTCGGCCTGCCGGGACAGCATCACCCCCAGCGAGCCCGCCCCGAAGACGAGGTGCCCGACCCCTAGGACCACCGGCCGGACCGAGATGGTCATCACGGTGGCCGACGCCACCATCAGGAGCAACGCGCCCACGCACGCCCGGGCCGGACCCCACCGGTCGGTGGCCCACCCGGTGGGCAGGGCGCCGAGCGCCGCTCCCGCACCGCCGGCACCGGCCACCACGGCGGCCACGGCGTACCCGTGGCCCTCGGCAACCAGGACGATGGGCAGGGCCACCAGCAGGATGCTCATGCCGAGGCTGGCCGCCATCCACGGCCCGTAGATGGGCCACACGTACGGAGCCAGCGAACGAAAGCCCATGGAGTCGGCAGGCTAGGTGGCCATCCTCCGGCGACCGCCCACCGTCAGTCGTCGGCGACCCGTCACAGCCGGGTGGGACAATGGGACATGGCGATCAGGACCGTCCAGATCGTGGTGTCCGGCCCGGACCCCGGGGGCCACCACCACTGGCGACACCACGACGGAACCGAGGGCTACCACAAGGTCCCTGATGCGTTGGTCGATCCGGACTGGTCGCCCGGCACGGTGCTGACTGCCCGGGTGGACCACCGGCCCACCGGTCCAGTCATCGTGCAGATCGGCGATGACCCATCCCAGGGTCCATCCGAGGAGCCGACGGTCCTCCTGAACGGCGAGGCCTATGAACTCCCGCCCGATCGTGACCTGGAACCCGGCGTGGTGATCACGGCCCGGTTGCGATTCAGCAGCCGGGCCGGTGCCCGGGACGAGGGCGTCGAGGCCAAGTGGCGTCCTGCCGTGGTAGTGGACGTGGGCCCGTTGACCGTGGCGGTCCGGGGCGTGTTCTCCCAGAACACCGAGGGACGCGGCCAACGGCTGCGCGACTGGGCCCAGGCCGGCCTCCACCACGGGTCAGTCATCGAACACGACGAAGCCATCGTGTCCCTCGATGAGGTTGGCGAGGTGCTGGGGCGCCTCAGCGAGACCGATCGGCGCCGCCTCCGGATCTGACCGTCCGAATCCCCGGTGCGCCGACCCTGGAGGTACCTTCCCGCCAGGATCCGGAGCACTGTCTCCGGGTTGAGGGTCCAATGAGCGAACCGCCACTGTCCAACGATCTGCAGGTCACTCCCGTCTCTCCGGTATTCGGAGCCGAGGTGCACGGCGTGGACCTGGCAGCCGGCGTCGACGATGCCACCTTCGAGGCGATACACGCCGCATGGCTGGACCACGGCGTCCTGGCCTTCCGGGGACAGTCCCCCCTCCCGGCCTCAAGCCAGGTCGACTTCGCTCGACGACTCGGGCCACTCCACACCCACCCAGCCGCACCGGCCGAGCACGACAACGCCGCGGTGTTCGTCATCCGCACCCACCGGGACTCCCCCATCTCCAACGGCAACGGCTGGCACTCCGACGTGTCCTGCGACGAGGAACCCCCGTCAGCCACCCTGCTCCAGGTGCAGGTCCTTCCGGACGGCGGGGGCGGTGACACCCTGTTCGCCGACATGGAGGCCGCCTACGCCACGCTGGCCCCCGAGGACCGGCAGCGCCTCAGGGGGCTGGACGCCCGCCACGCCTCGGAGCACGTCTACCCGGGTCGGTACGCCGATCGTGGTGCCGACGAGACCAGCATCGACACGCCGTGGGCCGTCCACCCCGTGGTCCGCACCCATCCGGAGACGGGGCGACGCAGCCTCTTCGTGAACCCGTCGTTCACGGTGGCCATCGAGGGGATGGACCGGTCCGAGGGGGAGCACCTGCTGAGCGACCTCCACGAGCACTGCACCCGCCCCGAGTTCCAGATCCGGCACCGGTGGCGACCCAACGACGTGCTGCTGTGGGACAACCGCCGGGTCCAGCACTTCGCCATCTGGGACTACTGGCCCCACGAACGGACCGGCCACCGGGTCACCGTGCAGGGCAGCCGACCCTTCTTCGACCCCGACGGTCCAGAGCCGGACGAGTCCCCGATCCGGGTATCGATCGGCCGCCTCGCCTGATCGGCCCGGCTGACCGGGCCGGACCACCACAGCAGGTGCCGGTCAGTCGGTGATGGCCTCGGTCTCGGCCAGGCGCACCAACGGGATCGTCCGATCGGTCTTCGCCTGGTAGTCGGCGTACCAGGCCCGGTCCTCCAGCATGGCCGCCCACAGGGCGTCGCGTTCCGGACCATCGTCCAGCACCTCGTGCTCGGACCAGAACATCCCACCCTGTACCCGGACCTTCACCCGAGGGTTGGCGTCCCGGTCCCGCAGGTTCAACACCCATGACGGGTCCCTCGTGGCCCCCGCGAACGATCCGACGACCACCCGGTGGCCATCGGAGTCCCGCCAGAAGGGCAGCGCCACCTTGTGCTCGTTGCCGGATCGCCGGCCGATGGTGTGGAGCAGCACGTGGTGCATCCCGGCCACGCACCACACGGCATCGTCGTCGGTCATCTCCAGGCCAGCCACGTGGCCCCGGGAGATCTCGATGATCTCGTCGTGGGACGGCGTCTCCCACTCCATCTCGACCCGTTGGCTGGTTCCCTCGTGCTCGCTCATGGACCGACCGTAGCGGGCATCCCGGGCGGCCCCCGATTCGGCAGGCCGTCGATCCGGCGGCGAGGATCCGCCATGGAGGAACGTATGACCCGTCGGCCGAACGTCATCCTGATCAACTGCGACGACCTCGGCTACGGCGACCTGTCCTGCTACGGGTCGACCCAGCACGACACCCCGGCCCTGGACCGGATGGCTGCCGAAGGCACCCGGTTCACCGACTTCTCCATGGCCTCGCCGGTCTGCTCGCCCTCTCGGGCCGCCATGCTCACCGGGAGCTACCCGCTCCGGGTCGGCTTCGGCGGACGCAGCATCGACAACGCTCCGGTGCTGTTCCCCGGCCAGGCCCAGGGCCTGCATCCCGATGAGATCACCATTGCCCGCCTCCTCCAGGACGCCGGCTACGCAACCCGGATCATCGGCAAGTGGCACTGCGGTGACCAACCGGAGTTCCTCCCCACCCGCCATGGCTTCGACGGCTGGTTCGGCCTGCCGTACAGCAACGACATGGGTCGCCAGGCCTTCCCCGAGGACGGCCGTCCCTACCGGCAGGTCATGGAGGCCCTCGGTACGCCGGTCCCTGACGACGCCCCGATGCTGCTTCCCCGCCCGCCGCTACCCCTCATGCTCGACGAGCAGGTGGTGGCCGAACAGCCCGACCAGGCCGCCCTGACCGAGCGGTACGTCACCGATGCCGTGCAGTTCCTGCGCAACAACCGTGACCGACCGTTCTTCCTGTACCTGGCCCACCTGTACGTCCACCTGCCCATCTACGTCCAGACGCGCTTCGTGCGCGAGTCGCGCAACGGCCGGTACGGCGCCGCTGTGCGCTGCATCGACTGGTCGACCGACGTGCTGCTGCGCGAGCTGCGGGCCCTCGGGCTGGACGACGACACAGTGGTCGTGTTCACCAGCGACAACGGAGCACTGACCCGAGACGGCGGTGGCAGCAACGGCCCGCTGCGGGGCTCCAAGGGCTCGACCTGGGAGGGCGGCCAGCGGGTCCCGTGCATCGTGCGGGGGCCGGGTCGGGTGGCCACCGGGCGGACGCTGGCCGAGGTGACCAACGCCATGGACCTGTACCCGACGATCGCCGGATGGTGCGGGGTGGACGTTCCCTGCGACCGGACGCTGGACGGCCGGGACCTCGGAGAGTTGCTGGCCGGTGGCGACGGGCTCGACGAGGCGCCCTTCCTCTCCATCCTGGGCGGCAACATCGAGGCGGTGCGACTGGGACGCTGGAAGCTGCACGTCCGCAAGTGGAACGCCGAGCGGATCCGTCTCTACGACCTGGAGGCCGACGTCGGCGAGCGCGTCGACCTGGTGGACGAACACCCCGACGTGGTGGCCGACCTGCTGGCCATCGTCGAGGCGTCGCGGCTCGAGTTGGGTGACGACGCCACCGACACCGTCGGCTCCGACGTTCGACCGGTCGGCCGGGTGGACGACCCGGTCACCCTCACCATGTTCGACGAGGACGCCCCGTACTACATGGCCGAATACGACCTACCAGAACGCGGCTAGGGGCCTGGCCCACATCCGACCCGACCTCACAGGTCACACGTTGGCCCTCGGACCCACCGGACGGGAAGATGGGTCCAGAACACGTGGCCGATCGGAGTACGCACCATGCAGGGACTCATCCAGGAGGGCAACGGCGAGGAGCACGTCCGCCTCTCCAACGACCTCGAACATGCTGCGGCCCTGGAACCCCGCCAGGTCCGGGTCGAGATCATGGCCGCCGGGGTGTGCGGTAGTGACCTGAGCTGCGTCCACGGCAAGTACTACATGCCCACACCGCTGGTGCCCGGCCACGAGGCGGCCGGCGTGGTGGCCGAGGTCGGCTCGGCCGTCACCTACTGCGCAGTGGGCGACCACGTGGTGCTGTCCACGTTCGGGAACTGCGGCCACTGTCCCACCTGTGAGGGCGGCGACCCCGGCAACTGTGGCTTCGGCGGCCTTCGCCACACCCACACCGAGGGCGACCAGGCCCTCTGGGGGTTCGCCAACCTGGGCGCCTTCGCCCAGGAGACCATCGTGCACGAGAACCAGGCCGTGCCCATCCCGGCCGAGGTTCCACTGTCATCGGCCGCCCTCATCGGCTGTGGCGTCATGACGGGCGCCGGCGCGGTGTTCAACCGGGCGAAGGTCGGCATCGGTGACACGTGCGTCGTCATCGGCGCCGGCGGCGTGGGCCTCAACGTCATCCAGGCGGCCGCCCTGGCTGGTGCATCCCAGGTCATCGCCGTGGACCGGGCGGCATCCAAGGAACGCATGGCCTCCGACTTCGGGGCCACCGACTTCATCCTCGTGGACGGCGACGACTTCGATTCGGTGGCCGCCGTCCAGCAGGTCAGCGGTGGTGGCGTGGATCACGCCTTCGAGGTCGTGGGCTCCACCAAGCTGCTGGCCGACTGCCTGCCCATGACCAGGGCCGGCGGCAACATCTGCGCGGTGGGCGTGCCCGACCTCACGGCGACCGTCACCTACCCGTTCCAGGCCCTCCACCAGAACAAGAACCTCATGGGCATCCGGGCCGGCGGCGGCAAGCCGAGGAAGGACTTCCGCCTCATCGCGGACCTGTACCTGAAGGATCGGTTCAAGCTCGACGAGTTGGTGTCCCACACGGCCGGCCTCGATGGTCTACAGGGAGCGTTCGATGCCCTCAAAGCCGGCGCCGAGGCCCGGACCGTGCTGCTGCCCAACGGCTGAGCCAGACACCCGCCCCTTCGTCCGCTCTTCCCATCACTTCCAGAACCAGGAGTCCCCCATGCCCCGAATCGACCTCACCGGTAGTTCATCGCTGGTTACCGGCGGTGCGTCCGGCATCGGCGAGGCCAGCGCACGACAGCTGGCCGCCGCGGGGAGCCGGGTCGTCATCGCCGACCTGAACGAGGAGCGCGGCCAGACCGTGGCCTCCGAGTTGGGCGGCCTGTTCGTGAAGTGCGACGTCACCAGCGTGGAGGACGCCGATACCGCGGTGGCCGCAGCGGCCGAGATGGGTCCACTACGGGCACTCGTGAACTCGGCGGGCCTCGGCCATCCGGGACGCACCATCAACCGCGACAACGAGCCCATGGAGTTGCGGCACTTCGAGTTCGTCATCCGGGTGAACCTGATCGGCTCGTTCAACGTGCTGAGCAGGGCCGCCGGCACCATGGCGAAGACCGAGCCGATGGACGCCGACGGCCAGCGGGGCGCCATCGTGAACATGGCCTCGGTGGCCGCCTTCGATGGCCAGATCGGCCAGGCCGCCTATTCGGCATCCAAGGGTGGCATCGTCGGCATGACCCTGCCCATCGCCCGTGACCTGGCGGCCGTCGGCGTGCGGGTCAACACCATCGCCCCGGGCCTCATCGACACCCCCATCTACGGTGAGGGTGAGCAGAGCGACGCCTTCAAGGCCCACCTCGGCCAGTCGGTGCTGTACCCGAAGCGCCTGGGCTCGGGCGAGGAGTTGGCCTTCATGGTCATGGAGCTCATCACCAATCCGTACATGAACGCCGAGGTCATCCGAGTCGATGGCGGCATACGGATGCCGCCCAAGTAGACGCCCCAACATCCACGAGCAGGCCTCTGCGGAAGCCGCTCGACAGAGGAGGATCTGCAATGGGTGACGACACCACGGCCGAACCGGCTGTACTGACCGAACAGCGGGGCCGTGTCCTGGTCATCACGCTCAACCGGCCGGACGCCATGAACGCCATCAACGGCGACCTGTCCCACGGCCTGTGGGACGCGGTTCGGGCCCTCAACGACGACCCGAAACTGACCGCGGGCGTACTCACCGGCGCCGGGAAGGGCTTCTGCTCCGGCATGGACCTCAAGGCGTTCTCCCGGGGCGAGGACATCGGCCCGATGCTCGACTACGTCAGGAACGGCGCCCAGAAGCCCCTGATCGGCGCCATCGAGGGCTTCGCCCTGGCCGGCGGCCTGGAGCTGGCCCTGGCCTGTGACCTCCTGGTGGCCGCCGAGGGGGCGAAGCTGGGCATCCCGGAAGTCGGGGTCGGCCTGTTCGCCGCGGGAGCCGGACTGTTCCGCCTGCCCAGCCGGGTGGGCTACGCCAAGGCCATGGAGATGGCCGTCACTGGCGACCCCATCACCGCCGAGGAAGCGGCCGAGCGGGGCCTGGTCACCCGTCTGACGCCCCGTGGTGGGGCCCTCGACGAGGCCATCGCCCTGGCCGAACGGATCGCCCGGAACGCCCCACTGGCCGTGGCCGCGTCCAAGGCGCTCGTCCGGGCCACCCAGGGGGCCACCGAGGAGGAGCTGTGGGCGGCCCAGCGGCCCTACATGAAGTCGGTGTGGGGCTCCAACGATGCCAAGGAGGGCCCCCGGGCCTTCGCCGAGAAGCGGCCCCCGGAGTGGACCGGCACCTGAGGATCTCCGGGAACCTGACCCGCTCCGGAGCCCGACTCAGTCGGTGACGGGTCCCGTGGAGAGCTGGCGTAGCCCCGGTCGGGCGTCGCCGAAGCCACCGTCCCGGATGACCGGCATGCCGGCCACCACCACATGGTCCACGCCCACCGCCTCGAGGTACGGCTCCAGGTAGGTGGCCCGGTCCTCGATGGTGGTGGCGTCGAACACCACCAGGTCTGCGTCGCAGCCCACCCCCAGGCGACCCTTGCGGGCGAAGTGGGGGGCGATCTCCTCGAGGCGCTGCGCCGGATACCAGGCCATCTTGGCCACCGCCTCGGCCAGGCCGAGAAGGTCCTCGTCTCGGACGTACCGCCCGAGGATCCGGGCATGGGTGCCGGCCCCGTTGGGCACCGATCTCGTCTCCAGGTCGAAGCATGGCATGGCGTCGGTGGCGATGATCATGTCGTCGGCCACCAGCCCCCGACGGATCCACTCCTCCTTCATGTAGTGGTGGATCACCGTGGCGCTGCGGTCCTCCTCCTGGAGCCTGGTGAACGTCTCCTCGGTGAGCCACTCGCCGGTGGCCGCCACCTGGATGTCGCCGTAGGTGATGGCGAACCGTTCCTGCCAGTCGGTCCGGAAGGCGTGCACGCCGATGCCGGTGGACCCCGCGGTGTGCACGAACATCTCGTAGGTGACGTCAGCCCCATCGGCGTTGGCCGCCTCGATCCGCCGGAGCCACTCGTCGACGGCCCCCATGGCGCTGGCATTGATGTGGCAGACGTGGACCGGCGCACCGGTGCCCCTGGACAGGTCGATCATCTCGTCCAGGCCCGCCGGGTCGCCGGCCGCGCCCCGGCGGACGTGGACCCAGATGGGAGCGGAACGCTCGGCGGCCACTTCGCCGATCATCCGGAGTTCGTCGGGGTCGATGGCCCGGCTCATGTAGTCCAGCAGCAGCCCGATGCCCAGACCGCCGGCGTCCAGGCCCTCGTGGAGACGCCGGGCCATTTCGGCCAGTTGCTCGCCGGATCCGGGCACCACGAAGGCCTTCCCGGCGCGGAAGGTGCGGCCCGAGTGGACCATGCAGGGCTCGTCGGCGTCCTCGACGACCTTGGCCCGCACGGCGAAGTGGCCGGTGGACGCCCCGAAGTGGATGGGCGACCGGCCCACCTGGTCGACGGCGTAGGCCGACGTGGGGTAGGCGCCGGCCTCCAGCTCGAGGGCCGTGGTGATGCCGGATCGAACGGCCAGGTAGGCACCGAGATCGGTCGGGGTGTGGGTGTGGAGGTCGACGAAGCCCGGGCACACGACCCGGCCGGTGGCGTCGATGACGTCGCGGCCCGACAGGGGCGAATCGGACACCTCGGTGACCGTCCCATCGTCGATGCCCAGGTGCCGGATTCCGTCGATCCCGTTGGCCGGGTCCACGAGCCGGCCCCCGGCCACCACCAGGTCGTGGAGGTGCTGGCCGGCGTCCATGGTCAACTGCCGGTGTCGGCGTGGGGCAGGAGCATGGCCAACTGCCGTGACCGGGCGACCAGGGTGCCCTCGGCGTCCCACAGCCAGCCATCCTCGATCATCCGGCCGTCGTGGAGGTCCTCGGTCACGAAACGCCCCAACATCCATCCCGGCGACGGGCAGCGCCGGACGTGGACGGTCAACTCGATGGTCGGTACCCACCCGACCCGGCCCAGCCGGGTGAAGATCGATGGGGCGAAGGCATCGGAGAACATCACCGCAGCCAGGGTGTCGGGCGCCCGGCCGTCGGCGAACCGGATCCACGCCTGCATCTCGCCACGGTCGGTGGCCCCGGCCACCGACATGTCGGGTCGGACCCGCAGGTCGATCCGCTCGGCGATGAACAGGGTGACGCCCTGTTCCAGACCGCTGCGATCCACGCAATCCCCCACTGGCGGCATGTCGGCCGGGGCCTCGACCGTCATGTCCAGTTCGTGGCCCGAGGCGCCGGACAGGTCGCCCATGGCGGCCAGCACCTCGATCCGGGGCTTCCCGTCCTGCACCAGGCTGGCCCGGCCGGTGGTGACCGATCGCCCAGAACGGACCAGTGACGTGTGGATCTCTCCCGGCTGGTCTCCCGAGCCGGGCCGCAGGAAGTGGGTGGTGACCGACACCGGATCCTGGTGGGGGCCGAGGTGGCGCAGCGCCCGGATGGCCATGGAGACCAGGTACCCGCCGTTGGGGTTGTCGCCGATGTTCCAACGGTCGCTGACCTGCACGCCGAAGCGCCCGTCCCCCATCGGCGCGACGGCGGTCTCCCGGTCGAAGTCACTGAGTTCGAGGTCGCCGGTCCCGCCACTCATCCGAGGAGATCCTCGCAGACGTCGAGGTACATCTGGGTGGTGAGGCGCAGGGACTCCACGTCGATGCGTTCGTCATGGCCGTGGAAGCGACGGCTGAACTCGCCGGTGTCGACCGTCGGGCTCATCAGTCCCGCCCCGTAGGCCACCGAGCCCTTCTCCCGGTAGATGCGCGAGTCGGTGAACCCGACGATGAACTGCGGGTTGAGCCGCGCCGAGGGGAACGGCTTGGTGATGGCCCGCTCCAGGGAGTCCCACAGCGGGGTGTCGATCCGACTGGACGACGCGGCGTCGTCGATCAAGGCTTCGACCTCCACCTCGTCGGCCAGGTCACCCAGCGCCTCCCCCAGGTGGGCTGCCACCTCGTCGGTCGACTCCCCCGGCATGGTCCGGATGTCGACGTCCAGGTCCACCCGATCCGGGATGGTGTTGGTCTTGCCACCACCCTCACCCACGTTGGGCGAGAACGTCGTGTGGGTGCACGCGTGGAGGTGCCCCGCCATCCCATCCACCGACGGCCGTCGGGGCAACCCGGCCAGGTAGTCGTCGATCCGGTCCTCGTCGAGCAGTTGGTCACGCTGCTCGTCGGGGAGCGCCATGGCCTCCACCTGGGCGCGCCAGAGTTCGTGGAACCGGGGGTCGGGGGAATAGTCGGCAAGGCGTTGGACCACGGCGGCCGCCTTCACCAGGGCGTTGTCGGTCCGGTACGGCATCGAACCGTGGCCCGGGGATCCCCGAACGGTCAGGCGGCGCCATGCCACCCCCTTCTCGGCCACGTTCACCCCAATGGCCGGAGCGTCGGGGTCGCCGGAATGCAGCCCACCGTTCTCGGTCAGGACGTAGTCCGCGGCAATGGCGTCCCACTCGTGGTCGGCCATCCACCGGGCACCGTGGGCACTACCCGACTCCTCGTCGGCCACCGCGAAGAACACCAGGTCACCGCGGGGATGGAATCCCCGGTCGGCCAGCATGCGGAACACCACGGCCTGGGCGGCCGTCAGGTTCAGCATGTCGACGGCGCCCCTCCCCCATACCTCGCCGTCCACCAGCTCGCCGCCGAACGGGTCGCGAGACCACCCCTCGGGGGTCACCGGCACCACGTCGGTGTGACCCATGAGGCACAGCGACGGGGCCGTCGGGTCGGATCCCTCGATCCGGGCCACCAGCGACGTCCGGCCCGGCGTGGGCTCGTAGCGCTGCAGGTCCAGGCCCGAGCCCTCGAGGTAGGTGGCCAGCAGGTCGGCGTTGCGGACCTCCTGACCGGATTCGGGTGTGCCGTCGTTGACGCACGCGTTGCGGATCAGCGCCTGGAGCAACTCGACGGTCTGGTTGGCGAGGTCGACGGATCCGGCCATGGGTGGGCTACTGCATCCTCTCGGCGGCTGCCAGTTCGATGGCGTCCTCCTCGTCGGGCCGGAAGGCCCGGGTGGTCTCCAGCTCGACGCGGCCGATGCGCCCTGCGAACTCGAACGGAGGTCGGTAGTCGGTGCTCACCCCGGTCGGATTCCTGCCGATGTCCAGGCCGATGGGCGAGACCATGACCGGCACGACGGGGATGGCCGCCTCGGCCACCACCTGCCCATCCACCAGGAGTCGGGCCCGCCCCGGGCCACGCTTGACCCGCTGCTGCTCCACACCCAGTACCGACGACCCGGCGGGCACCGGCTCCGGGGAACGGACCACCGTGTGGTCGGCATACGCGTTGTGGTCGTAGACGAGGTGACCATCGTCGTCCACATAGGCCACCAGCCCGTTGTTGACGGTGCCGAAGGCCATGAGGACCCCGGCCTCGTCGCCGCCCGGTCGGTCCACGTGGAACCTGGCCTCCCAGTTGCGTGAACCAAGGGCCGGGGCGGCGTCGGGTGGAATCCGGGGCGTGGGCGGCAGGTAGACGAAGTCGTCCCGGTTGCGGGGCGTGCCGGCCGTGGTGTGTCCGGCGAACAACCCACTGCCGGCCCGACCGGAGAGGTCCCCACCACCGTCCATGATCGGCAGCACGCCGTAGCGGTCGGCCTCTTCCCAGAACAGGTCGACCAGAGCGGCCAGGCGCTCCGGTTGGGCCTCGGCCAGGTCATGGCATTCAGAGAAGTCCTCATCGAGGTGGTAGAGCTCCCAGACGTCGTCGTCGAGGCGGGTGCCGTACTGGTGGAACGCCACGGCCTTCCAGCCGTCGGCCCAGATGCCACGGTGGCCCTGCATCTCGAAGTACTGGCTGGCCTTGCGGCTCGGCACTGCTCCGGCATCAGCAGCCGACGGGTCGAACGTGTAGGCGAGGCTGGTGCCCTCGATGGGCTGCTGGTCGACGCCGTTGATGGTTGCCGGGGCGGTCACCCCGACCAGCTCCAGGAGGGTGGGGGCCAGGTCCACCACGTGGTGGAACTGCGTCCGGACCTGCCCGTTGGCCGACGGGTCGATCCCGGCGGGCCACGAGACGATGAGCGGGTCGCGTACCCCGCCGGAGTGGGTGTTCTGCTTGTAGCGCTTGCCCGGCGAGTTTCCGACCTGGGCCCACCCCCACGGGTAGTTGGTGTTGCTGGTCCTGGTGCCGATCTCGTCGAGGCGGGCCACCGCCTCATCGACGGGCTGGTCGACGCCGTTGAAGTGCCGGAACGTGTCCAGGATGCCGGTGGCCCGCCCCTCCTGTGATGCCCCGTTGTCGCTCAGGGCCACCACGATGGTGTCATCGGCGATGCCCAGGTCGTCAAGTTCGTCCAGGAGGCGCCCCAACTGGTCGTCGGTGTGGTCGAGCATTGCGGCGAACGCCTCCTGGAGGCGGCAAGCCAGGGCCTGCTCGTCGACCGACAGGTCGTCCCACGCCTCGACGCCCGGGTTCCGTGGCGCCAGGTCCGTCCCGGTCGGAATGATGCCCATGGCCAGCTGGTTCTCGTAGACCCGCTGGCGGGCCACGTCCCAGCCCTCGTCGAACCGTCCCCGCCACTTCTCGAGGTAGCGGTCGGGCGCCTGGTGGGGGGCATGGGTCGCCCCGAAGGCCAGGTAGAGGAAGAACGGTCGCTCGGGCACCATCGTGTGCTGGGTGCGGATGAGGTCGATCGACCGATCCAGGAGGTCCTCCGTGACGTGGTAGCCCTCCTCCGGGGTGCGGGGCTGGTCGACGAGGCGGTTGTCCTCGTAGAGCTCAGGGTGGAACTGGTCGGTCTCGCCCTGCATGAAGCCGTAGTACCGGTCGAAGCCACGTTGGAGCGGCCAGTCGCCGAACGGCCCGACGGCCGACGCCTCGCGCATCGGGGTGAGGTGCCACTTGCCGACCGCCCACGTTGCGAACCCCTCGTCGCGCAGCATCTCAGCCATCGTCCCGGCCGAGCGGGCGATCCGACCGCGCATGTTCGGATAGCCGGTGTCGAAGTTCGACAGGGCCCGCATGCCCACCGAATGGTGGTTCCTGCCGGTCAGCAGGCAGGCACGGGTCGGCGAGCACAGCGCGGTGGTGTGGAAGTTGGTGTAGCGCAGGCCCCGGGCGGCCAGGCGGTCGTAGTTGGGGGTGTCCACCAGGCCGCCGTAGCAGCCCAGGTGGGCGAAGCCCGTGTCGTCGAGCAGCACCACGACCACGTTGGGCGTGCCGGCTGCCGGCAGCACCGGGTCGGGCCACCAGGGGGTGGACTCGCTGGTCGTGCGACCGATGATCTGGTCGGCCTGTGGAGCGGCCTGTGGGGAGGGCTGGTTCATCGCCCGAGTGTGGTCCAGAGGACCCGGTTGCTCCCCACCGGGTGGCGGTCCCTCAGGCCGTCTGGTCGGTCCGCTGGCGGCCCTTCAGGCGTTGGTGGGCCTCGCTGGTCCCGTCGTGCCAGGTCCCGGTCCACCGGTCGACGGGCATCTGGGTGTTCCCGTAGTTGACCTCGAAGTAGCGGTGGTGGAGTTGGTGGAACAGGTCCCCGACCGGCACCTCCCAGCGTCCGAACCGGACCCGGGCGAAGCCCGAGTGGCTGGGCGCCGGCCCGGGACCGTCGTACATCACGAACATCAGGATGACCAGCGGGTGGACGGGGAGGACCCAGAACACGAGGAAGCCGGAGAAGTAGACGAGGTGCTCCAGAGGGTGCATGGAGATGCCGGTCCACGGCGTCGGGTTGGGGTTCCGGTGGTGCAGGGCATGGACCCTGCGGTACAGCGGCACGGTGTGGATCAGCCGATGGTTCAGCCAGAAGTGGGCCGTGGAGACGAATACCACGCCGAGGGTGGCCATCAAGACCACCACCACCGGGTTCGACGCCCAGTCGGGCCGGTGCACCAGGCCACTGGCGTAGGCCCAGTGGGTGAGGGCCTCGTAGCCGGTGAGGAACGCCACGCCGCTGGTCATCGTCCAGAAGGCGTTGTCCCGGGTCTGGTGCCCGAAGGTGAACTTGGCACCCTCCCCCGGCCAACGGGGGTTGAACTTGTACTCGTCGCCCTGGGTGCGCCGGACGTACAGCCACCAGTGCAGCCCGCCGGCCACCAGGGCGACCAGCAGCAGGTTGCGGAGCCAGAGGCCGGCGATCCACCCCGGCCGGAGGGTGGCCATGGTGGCCTCGGTCGGAAGTAGCCATCGCCAGATCACCACCGAGAGGCCCAGGTACAGCAGCACCCATGGGTAGAACATGAGCTGAACGCACCACCGGAGCGCGGCCACCGGTCGGGGTGGCCAGGCGAACAGCGCCGGAACGGCGACGGGGTCCGGTGGCTGGTACCCAGCCCCCATCGGGTTCCGGACCCCGGTGGTCGCATCTTCGGACATCGGTACCGCTCCAACCCGTTCGAGGTTCCGGTACCGTACTGAACGTACGTTCAGTGCGGAAGCATCCGTCACAATCGGGCACCTGGACGGTCAGGTGCCGGAACAGTCACGTGCCGGGGTGACCCGGGAGGCCTCCTCCATGCACATCCTCTTCATCGGCCTCGGCCACATGGGTGGCCCCATGGCCGCCAACCTGGTCCGGGCCGGCCACCAGGTCGATGGCTACGACCCGGGGGCCCGCCAGTGCGCCACGGCCGCCGAGGCGGGCGTGGCCATCGTGGACTCCATCTCCCAGGCGGCGGCCATCGCCGACGTGGCCATGACCTCGCTTCCCGGCCCGGCCCAGGTCGCCGAGGTGGGCACCGAGCTACTGGCCTCCCTGCGACCCGACACCGTGTGGGTCGACCTCACGACCAGCGACCTGGACTGCGCCACCACCCTCCGGCCGACCGCCACTGAGGCCGGGCTACACCTGGTGGACGCCCCGGTATCCGGTGGCCCGGAGGGCGCCGAGGCGGGCACCATCTCGGTGTTCATCGGCGGTGACGACGAGCCGGTCGCCCGGTGCATGCCGCTGTTCGAGGTGCTGGGCAGCAGGGTCGTCCACCTGGGCCCCCACGGCGCCGGCTACGTGGCCAAGATCGCCCAGGTGACCCTCTGCTACACCCAGACCGTCTGCCTGGTCGAAGCCCTGATGCTTGGCGTGAAGGGTGGCGTCGATCCCGCCAGGATGCTGGAGCTCATCCAGCACAGCGCGGGCCGCAGCTACGTGGCCGACACCTACGGGCCCGAGATCGTGGCCGGGTCCTACGACCCGACGTTCCCCCTGTCGCACGCCGCCAAGGACATGCGCCTGGCCATGGAGATGGCCGGACACGTTCACGCCGACCTGCCCTTCATGGCGGCGGTGGCCGAGACCTACGCTGCCGCCGAGGCGGCCTACGGTTCCGCGGCCCCCCACCTGCTGGCTGCCCAGCTGACCGAGAGGACCAACGAGTTGCTCTTCAACGAGATCCCACAGGAGGACGCATGACCATCGATGGAACCGACGCCGGACAGCCCCGCGAGTTGACCGGCGACGACTTCGCGGCGGCCAACGCCGGATCCATGACCGGCGCCGAGTGGGAGGCCCGGGTCGACCTGGCCGCCATGTACCGGCTGTCGGCCCACTTCGGCTACGACGACACGGTCTGGAACCACATCACCATGCGGGTACCGGGCAGCGACCACGATTTCTTCCTCAACAAGTTCGGCCTGCTCTACAACGAGGTGACTGCGTCGAACCTCATCAAGGTGGACAGCGACGGGACGGTACTGGAGGGTCCGGCCGACGTGAACACCGCCGGGTTCGTCATCCACTCGGCCATCCACAACGACTTCCCAGAGCACAAGGTGGTGTTCCACGCCCACGTGCCCGATGCCCTGGCCGTCACCGCGCTGGCCGACGGCTTCCAGCACATCGTGCAGGACACCTCGATGCTGTACGGCCAGGTCGGCTACCACGACTGGGAGGGCCTGTCGCTGACGCTGGAGGAGCGGGAGCGCCTGGCCGCCAACATGGCCGGCAACCGGATGCTGGTCATGCGCAACCACGGTTTCCTGGCCGTCGGCGAGACGGCCGGCGAGGCGTTCATGGTCATGCACTACTTCGTCCGGGGCTGCCGGGCGCTGCTGGCCGCCCACGGCTCCGGGCTGGCCATCGATCCCGGCCCCACGGAGATCTGGGAGCTGGCCAAGCGCCAGTACGACCAGTTCCCGCTCGGGAAACACGAGTGGCCGGCCCTCAAGCGGCTGCTGGACGGCATCGACCCGTCGTACCGCCAGTAGGGGCGCGAGCCCCGACCCACCCGACCATGAGTCGCATCACGGGCCTGACCACCACCGTGGTCGACGTGCCGCTGGCCCGGCCGATCACGACGTCGATCCACACCATCGAGTCGGCAGGGTGCGTCCTGGTCGACGTGACCACCGCGGACGGCGCGGTGGGCCAGGGCTACGTGTTCGTCATCAACGGACGCCGGATCCGGGCCTTCGACGAGGTCCTCCGGGACTTCGCCAACCTGGTGGTCGGGCGCCACGTCGACGACCCGGTGGGCATCTGGCAGGTCGTCTGGGACGACCTCAACCCGACGGGACACGCCGGGATCACCGTCTCAGCGCTGGCTGCCGTCGACGTGGCCGTCTGGGACGCCCGGGCCCGCGAACTGGACGTGTCCCTGCATTCCCTGTTCGGAACCTGCCGGGACCGGATCGACACCTACGCCAGCAGTGGCCTGTGGCTGTCGGCCACCCCGGGCGAGCTGGCCACCGAGGCACGCCGCTTCGTGGACGACGGCTTCCGGGCCGTGAAGGTACGGATCGGCTCGGCGGACGCCACCGACGACGTGGCCCGGGTACGGGCCGTCCGTGATGCCGTGGGCCCCGACGTGGCCATCCACACCGATGCCAACCAGGGCCTGACCGTTGACCACGCGATCGCCCTGTCACGTGCCCTGGCCGAACTGGGCGTGTCGTGGCTCGAGGAGCCGGTGGCCTACGACGACCTCGAGGGCCACGCCCGGGTCCGCCATGAGGGCCCCGTGCCGGTGGCCACCGGCGAGACGGTGTTCGCCCGGACCGGCATCCGGACCGTGCTGGATGCCGGGGCCTGTGACGTGGTCATGCCCGACCTCCAGCGGATGGGGGGCTACACGGAGATGCGTCGGGCCACCGACCTGGCCGATGCCGCCGGAGTACCGGTGTCCACCCACTTCTTCACCGAACACAGCCTCACGGTGGCGGCATCCACACCGGGCTGCATCTCCGTCGAGCACATCGACTGGTTCGCTCCCCTGTTCACCGAGGCGATGGAGTTTGTGGACGGGCAGTTGGTGGTACCCGACCGCCCGGGAACCGGATTCACGGTCGACGAGGCGGCCCGGAGGCGCTACTCGGCCTGACGCCGGTCCTCGGCGACGATCACCCGGTGCATGACGCGCCGCCCCGGCAGGTAGTCGTCAGCGGCGTAGTGCTGGGTGCCCCGGTTGTCCCACAGCACCACCATGTCCGCCTCCCAGCGGACCCGCATCTGGAACTGGGGCCGGGCGATCTGGTCGAACAGGTAGGCCAGGATCCGGCGACCCTCGGGCATGGGCATGCCCAGGACGTGCATGGTGAACGTCTCGTTCACGTGCACGAACGGCCGGCCGGTCACCGGATGGTGGTCGATGATCGGGTGCACGGCGGCACCCACCGCGGCCATCCGCTCGTTCATCACCTCGACGCCCCCCTCCTGGAAGGCATGGGTACGGAACGACCCCATGTCGTGCACCGCCCACATTCCCTCGAGGTCGGAGCACAGCCCCGGTAACAGCGCGTCGTGGACGGCGAACATGCTGGCGAAGAGCGTGTCGCCGCCCGCCGACGGGAGGCGATCCGGCTGGAGGATGGACAGGAACGGCCGATCGGACCGGAAGCTCAGGTCGGTGTGCCACTCGGCGCTGTCCGGCGGGTTGTCCGGTCCGCTCTCCAACACCGTCACGTTCGGATGGCCGGGAAGCGACGGGTAGGTGTGGTGGGCCGGAGCCAGGGGCCCGAACGACGAACCGAGGGCCACCATCTCTTCGGGGCTCAGCGGCCCACCACGCAGCATCAGGACGTGATGATCCAGCAGTGCCCGGTAGAGGGCCTCGGCCGTGGCGTCGTCGAGGCCGTCGCCCAGGTCCAGGCCCCGGACCTCGGCCCCGATGACCGGCGTGAGCGGCGTGGTTTCGAAGGCGTCGGACATCGGCGGGAATCTACGCCTCGTGGCCCCGGTCTGGAGGACGACTCCTAGGCCCAGTCGAGGGTGCGCTCGACGGCTTCGGCCCACCGGCCCGTGAGACGGACCCGCTCAGCGGGATCCATCGACGGACTCCACCGGGCCCCTTCACGCCAGGCGTCCCGGATCTCGGCCGGATCACTCCACACCCCCTCGGCAAGGCCCGCGGCGTAGGCCGCTCCGAGCGCCGTGGCCTCCTCGACGGCCGGCAAGACAACGTCGACGTCCAGCAGGTCGGCCTGGAAGGCCATGAGCAGGTCGTTGCCCACCATGCCCCCGTCCACCCGCAACTCGGTCAGGGAGAGGCCGCCACCCACTCCGGTCGAATCGGCCCTCATGGCCTCGACCACCTCGTGTACCTGAAATGCCGTCGACTCAAGGGCGGCACGAGCCAGGTGGCCGCGGTTGGCGAAGCGGGTGAGGCCGACCACCGCACCGCGGGCGTCGGGCCGCCAGTGCGGCGCGAACAGCCCGGAGAACGCCGGCACGAGGTACACGTCGCCGTTGTCGTCCACGGTCCGGGCCAGGGCCTCGACGTCGGCCGAGTCGGCGATGAGGCCCAGCTCGTCGCGTAGCCACTGGATGGTCGCCCCGGCCATGGCCACCGACCCCTCCAGGGCGTAGGTGGCCGGCTCGCCCGCCACCTGGGCGGCCACCGTGGTCAGCAGGCCGTTGGTCGACGGCACCGGCTCGGTCCCGGTGTGCATCAGCAGGAAGCAGCCGGTGCCGTAGGTGTTCTTGGCGTCCCCCGGCTCGTGGCAACCCTGGCCGAACAGTGCAGCCTGCTGGTCGCCGAGGATCCCCGAGACGGGTACGCCGGCCAGCGGGCCGGAGCAGGTCCCGAGGCGTCCGATGGACGGCACCACCTCGGGCAGCGCTACGGCAGGCACCCCCATCACCTCGACGAGGCCCGGATCCCAGTCGAGGGTGGCCAGGTCCATGAGCAGGGTGCGCGATGCGTTGGTGACGTCGGTGGCGTGGCGACCGCCGTCCGGCCCGCCGGTGAGGTTCCACAGGAGCCACGAGTCGATGGTCCCGAACAATGCCTCACCTGCCTCGGCCCGATCCCGGAGGCCTTCGACGTGGTCGAGCAGCCAGGTGAACTTGGGCCCACTGAAGTAGGTGGCCAACGGCAGGCCGGTCGTCGCCCGGAACCGGTCCGGGTCACCGTCGGCCAACCCCACCACGAGATCAGCCGTACGGGTGTCCTGCCAGACGATGGCCCGGTGGAGCGGCCGGCCGGTGCTCCGCTCCCAGGCCACCAGGGTCTCCCGCTGGTTGGTGATCCCGACCGCCGTCAGGTCACCGGCCGTCAGGCCTGCACTGGCCAGTGCCTCGGTCGCTACGGCCCACGTGTTCTCGAGGATCTCGTCGGCGTCGTGCTCCACCCAGCCGGGCTGCGGAAAGTGCTGCGCGTGGGGTCGTTGTGCCGAGGCGACGACCGCTCCGGCCCCATCGACGACCAGGAACCGCGTGCTGGTGGTGCCCTGGTCGATGGCTCCGACGAGGGCCACGACTCAGTCACCCCGCCCGTTGGGCAGACCCGGTCCCCGGGCCCAGTCGGCCACGTGGGCGGGAACGGTGTCGCCCGTCGTGTCCTCATCGGGCACCGGGTCGCCGACCGCCACGCCGAGGGGGATGAGGCCCGCCCAGGCGTCCGCGTCCATGTCCTCGTCGTCGTCGATGGGCGGGCCGGACCGGACCTTCATGGAGCACTCGTCGAGCGACAGGACCAGCACGGTGGTCGCCTTCACCTCGGAGTCGTGGGCGGGCCGGACGGCGGCAGCCCGACCGGGGATGGTGTGGTCGACCAGCCGGTCGAGGGCCGCGACCTTCTCAGTCGGGTCGGCGACCTCGGTGGCCACTCCCATGACGACGACCGAGCGGTAGTTCATGGAGTGGTGCAGGCCCGACCGGGCCAGGACGAGGGCGTCGAGGAGCGTGACGGTGACGCACACCTCGGCGCCCTTCTTCGCCGTGCGGAGCAGCCGGCTGGCCGGCGAGCCGTGGAGATACAGGCGGTCACCGTCGCGGGCGTACAGCATGGGGATGACCACCGGGTGGGTGGCCTGGTCGCCACCGGCGATGAGCCCGACGTGGGCCATGAGGCCCTCGTCGAGGACGGCATGGATGGCGTCCCGGTCGGTGACTGCCCGGTCGGGCATCCGATGGAGGTTGGTGCGGTCACTCATAGCGGCCCCTCATGCCAGGAGCCTTCCGCGGAGCACGGTCACCGCCTGCCCGGTCAGGTGGACCCGGTCGCCAACGAGGCTCACGCCCAGTTCCCCGCCCCGGGACGAGGCCTGCTCGGCCCGGAACGTGTTACCGATGCGGGGTGCCCACCAGGCAGCCAACGTGGTGTGGGCCGAGCCGGTCACCGGGTCCTCGGATATGCCCACGTTGGGCCCGAACACCCGCGACACGATGGCCACGTCGTCACGGTCGTCGCACGCCGAGGTGACGATCACCGCCCGGTCGGCCAGGCCGGCCACCAGCCTGAGGTCGGGGTTGCAGGACCTCACCTCGGCCGCCGTCGCCACCTCGATCAGCAGGTCGGTGGCCCCCATCGCCGCGCCGACCACCGGGCAGCCCACCGCCGCCACCATCTCCTCGGCGTCCGGCCGACGCTCCAGGACGTCGACCGGGAAGTCGAGACGGATGCCGTCGTTCGTGCCCACTGCGGCGAGTCGCCCCGACCGGGTATGGAACCCGATCTCACCCACGGACCCGTGGTCGGTGAGCAGCACGTGGGCGGTGGCCAGGGTGGCGTGACCACACAGGTCCACCTCGGCAGTGGGCGTGAACCAACGGAGGTCCCACTCCCCCGACCCTCCCCCGGTCCTGTCCCCCGGCCGCGGGTGGCAGAACGCGGTCTCCGAGAGGTTCATCTCGAGGGCCGCAGCCTGCATCCAGTCCGCATCGACCGGGCCCTCGAGGACGAATACCGCGGCCGGGTTGCCATGGAACGCCGCCTCGGTGAAGGCGTCCACCTGGGAGAACGCTCGGCCCTGTCCACCCTCGTCGCTGTCCATGGCCCAAGCCTCGCAGGCGTCAGGGGGTCTCGGCGATGAAGTTCACGATGACCCGGGCCAG
>CAYWBE010000003.1:0-2640 GCA_964456295.1 uncultured Candidatus Nemicrothrix sp. | reverse complement strand
AGCCTCGCAGGCGTCAGGGGGTCTCGGCGATGAAGTTCACGATGACCCGGGCCAGGTCGGGTCCGACGTCCTCCTGGAGGAAGTGGGCGCCCCCCGTCATCGTCGGATGGTCGAGGTCGACCGCACCGGGGACCCGCTCCCGGAAGGGCCGGTCGTTGCCAGCGGTGATGGGGTCCAGGTCGCTGAAGGCGCACAGGAACGGCTTGTCCCACTGCTCCAGCACCGTCCAGCCGTCCCGGTTCGGCCCGGACTCGGGGTCGTCGGGCGACGTCGGCACCAACGACGGGAAGATCCGGGCGCCGGCCTTGTACGAGTCGTCGGGGAACGGGGCGTCGTAGGCGACCATCTCGCCATCGGTCAGGTCGCGTGCACAGCCGCCGTTGACGATCCGACCGATGTCGAACCGGGGCGACGTACGCGAGAACTCCTGCCACCGCAGGAAGGCGTCAGACGGGCGGCCATCACCGGTGGGCAGGAAGGTGTTGGAGGCCACCACGCGGGCGAACCGGTCTGGTCGGGCGGTGACGAGCCGAAGCCCGATCAGGCCACCCCAGTCCTGCCCGAAGAAGGTGACGTCGTTCAGGTCCAGATGGTCGAACACGAGGGCCGCCATCCAGGCCACGTGACTGGCATACGTGTAGTCCGACTGTCCGGTCGGCTTGTCGCTACGGCCGAAGCCGACCAGATCGGGGACGACGACCCGGTGGCCTGCCGCGACCAGCACCGGGACCATGTGGCGGTACAGGTAGGCCCACGACGGCTCACCGTGCAGGAGGAGTACGGGGGCGGCGTCCGGTGGGCCCTCGTCCAGGTAGTGCATGCGAAGCACTCCACCCGCCTCCCCGTCGGGCACCTCGGCGTAGTGGGGCACGAAGTCGTAGTCGGGCAGGTCGACGAAACGCTCGTCCGGCGTGCGGAGGATCTCCATGTCGCCGAGTGTCATGGCGCTCCCGGGACGCTGCCAACATGGCCACCCGCCACCCACATCCACGCCGGGCACCGGCTACCGGAGGAATCCATGGTCCCCCTCGACGAGACCTACGACGGGACGTTCCCGTTCGACCCCCACACCTTCGACGGACACGGCTTCGCCCAGCACTACGTGGACGAGGGCCCCCGGGACGCCGAGCCGATCGTGCTGCTCCACGGCGAGCCGACGTGGGGCTACCTGTACCGGAACATGATCGGGCCGCTGTCGGAGCACCACCGGGTGGTGGTCCCCGACCACATGGGCTTCGGCAAGTCCGAGACCCCGCAGGACCGGAAGTACACGCTGCAGGCCCACACCGAGAACCTGGTGGCCCTCATGGAGCACCTGGACCTGACCGACGTGACCTTCTTCGGGCAGGACTGGGGCGGTCCGATCGCCACGGCGGTCACCGTGCGCCACCCGGAGCGGGTCAAGCGCCTCGTGTACGCCAACTCGATCGCCGGCTACGGACGGATCTCGGACGACGACGCCACGCCGATGTCGCAGTCCCGCTGGTTCTCGTGGATCGGCGGGGGCCTGGAGTCGGGGCGCACCGAGGACGTCCTGCTGAACCTCGGCTCGACGGTGCTGTCGGTCATGAAGCTGCCGGGCTTCACCAACTCGGCGGCCGTGGACGACACGTGGATCCGGGCCTACTCGGACCCGTTCCCCGACCGGGCGTCGGCCATCGGCGGCCTGGAGTTCCCGCTGGACGCCTACCTCGGCCGGATCGCCGAGTACGTGATCGCCGGGGCCGCCGGCGTGCCCGACCTGGTGTCGAAGCCGGCCATCCTGCTGGAGGGCATGGAGGACGGGGCCATCCCGCCGGATCGGGCCATCGCCGACTTCCGGGCCCTGTGGCCGGACGGAGAGGTGGTCGAGCTGCCGGGCGTCGGCCACTACTGCCAGGAGGACGCCCCCGACGAGCTGGTCGCCCATGTGGAAGGGTTCATCCGTTCCCACCCGTAACGGCTCGGATGACCGGAGTAGAGACCATGGAGACGTTCACCTTCCTCGACCAGGTCATGACGCTGTTCGGCGGCCTGACCGACGGCACGACCGAGGACCGGCTCGACGACTCCACGCCATGTGACGAATGGAAGGTCCGCCACCTGCTCGGACACGCCATCGGCGCGGCGTACGTGTACGCCGACGTGATGCGGGGCACCAACGAGATGGTCCCCGGCGCCAGTCCGCCCGACCTGGACCGAATCGGGTCGCTGGTCGGTGACGACCACCGCGCCGCGGTCCGGGGCGCCTTTGCCCACCTCCGCGATGCGGGCGGTGCGGTCGGCGACCTCGACGCACCGGCCACCACCTTCTGGGCCGAGGGCAGCCTCGGCTGGGTGCTGCGCATGTGGGCCAACGACATGCTCGTCCACTGCTGGGACCTGGCCACCGCCACCGGCCAGGACCTCGCCGTGACCGACGACCTGGCCCAGGCCGGCCTGGACCTGTCCTACGACTACGTGGTGGAGGTCTCCCGACCCGCCGGGAGGGTCGGCCCGGCCACCGAGGCGTCGGACAGTGCCTCGACCTTCGAGCGGCTCCTCACCCACTACGGCCGCAGCCTCTAGGCGGGCTCTCCCCCGTCGACCCCTCCGAGGTGGGTGTCGGCGTCGGATGGCGCTTCGTCGGGCCAGTTGGTGCGCCACACCTCGGCCTGGACG
>CAYWBE010000002.1:0-45267 GCA_964456295.1 uncultured Candidatus Nemicrothrix sp. | reverse complement strand
CGGAGCTCAGGCTCGGGAGTCCGACGGAGGAGCGGGACCCTGGGAAAGCCCCCAAAGCGTGTTCGGGGAGGACCGCAACCACGCTGGCCCGCCCCTCCGGGGACGGACCAGCGGTTCGGCCACCGGCACAGGGGTGTCGAGGTCGGGCGGGACGGCGAGGAGCCCTCGGGCGACGAGCCGGACCGACCGGACGAGGCACCCGCCGGTACCGGACCATCGCAGGTCACTCCGGCGCCGACGGGCACCGGATGACACCGGCGGTGGACCCGGGACCGGGGTGCCGGGTCGACCGGACCGTCCAACGCCGTCGGGCGAAGGACGGAACGGTGGACCAGGGTCCCGCCGGGGACCGGTGGTCGAGCTGGATCCGGAATCGGGAGTCGACGGACGACCCGGTGTCGGATCAGGGTGACACCCCTCGGGGTGGCACTCCAGGTCCGGGGCGTTCGACGGAGCGGCCCGGCAGGTGGTGACGGGACGTCGGAGCGACTCCGAGAAGTTGACCGGTTCGCCGGGAGGCTACTCGGGGTCGTTTCCGCGTTTTCGGGCGAACGTCTGGCCGGGGGTGCCGATCAGGGGACGTAGGAACCCGACCAGGCCGCCGTGGACATGGCCACCAGGGCCATTCCCGAGACAACCGGAACCAGACCGCCCAGTCGGCGGTGGCCGGCCATGGTTGCCACACCGAGGACGATCGGCACCCCGTTGAGGCTGTACCGCTCGAGGCTGTTCAGGTTGTCGGCGGCCAGGGCGACCAGAAGGCAGGAGCCGGCGAACGCCCCGTACCGCAGGGGCCATGACCGGAGCAGCACGAGCAGGACCACACCGAGAACGGCGACGGCCACGATGTGCAGGCCGTCCCCGAACGCATCAGGACCCAGGAGCTCTCCCAGCCCCTCCCACAACCGACGCACCGGATCCACCGGGTCGCCACGGAGCCGCCGCTGCACGGTCAGGGGTATCAGCGGTTCGTCGAAGTGGAGCGACGCCCAGGCCACGTACCCGCCAGCGGCCAGCGGGCCGGCCAGCACGGCCATCACCCTGCCGGGAAGGCTCTGGCCGGGCCCCGACGGTCGGGCAACGGCACAGAGAGCCGGCACGATGAGCAACGCCCCGGTCGGACGGAGCACGGCAGCCGCGGCGGCCAACAGGGCAGCCCCCCACCACTGCTCCCGTCGCAGGAGAAGCAGGCAACCCACGACCAGGGCCAGGAACGGCCCCTCGGCATAGGCCCACACGAGGACGAAGGCTGGCGGGAACAGCGCCAGGGCCCAGACGGCGCGTCGTGCCATACCCTCGTCCGCCGTCTCCACCAGCACCAGCCGGTGCAGCAGGACCATGGCCACCAGCGTCCCCAGGTTGGCCACCACCAGCAGGGCCGTGGCCTGGCCACCGGGCACCACCGCGTCGACCGCCCGGGAGAGGAACACGTAGCCCGGGAAGAAGCGGACACCCTCCAACGGCATGCCGTCGTAGCCGTGGACCATGAGCGACCGGTACCAGTCGCCATCCCAGGCCAGCAGGCCCCGTCCCAGCGCGTAGGGCTCCTCGGTTCCGTCCCGGAGGCGGGACAGCAGTCGCGCCGCCAACCACCCGATCCCGACGAGGAGACGGGCGACCACCCATGCAGGGAGGACGACCATCAGGGAATCCCGGACCCTCCCCCCGGTCACGATCCCCCCGGGAACCTCGAGAGGTTGGCCGCATCGTCGAATGCCTCGGAATCCGCCCTCACGACCTTCACCGGTCGCCCCAGACGCTCGGCCAACGCCGCCCGGAACCGGGGGCACTGCCCTTCGAAGGTCAGGTAGCCGTCCATCCAGGCCAACCAGACGTTCTCGCGTCCCTCGGCGGCCACCGCCACCGCATCGGCCACCTCGTCCACGTCGACGCCGGCGTTGCGCTGCGCGTAGTCCACCCAGTCGACACGCCGACCATCGTCCAACCCCGGATACGAGCGCGTGGTGAAGCCATCGCCGAGCAGCCGCACCCCGGCGGGAGCCAGCTGGTCGGGGCAGAAGACCACGAGATCCCCCGGGGAACCCTCGGAGCGGACCACATCGGCCACCTGCCCGATCTGGGTCCTGTCCCGGGACAGCTCGCGGGCAACCGAGACGCCAGACAGGAGCGCCAGCACCACCAGGGCCACCACCGAGGAGCGGGGCGTCATCCGCTGGAGGCCGACCGCGCAGCCCAGGACGAACGGGACGAAGGCGAACACCCCGTACCGGCCCTGGAAGGCCGTGTCGGTGACCAGGCTGACCGATCCCCCGAGGACCATGGTTCCCGCTCCCAGGACGACGGCCGCCCGAAGCCACCACAGGTCGGTCCAGCCCAGCACCGTCCCCGTCGGACCGGCACGGCTGCCCAGCCCCACGACCAGGAGCACCGTGCAGGCCACGACGACCAGGAGGGCCTCGGCTCCCCGTCCTCCCCCGTAGGACTCCAGGGTCAGCGCGGCCACCACCGTCGGACGGGGGGCCGGGGACCATGGGGTGCCGGTATGGGCCATCTGGTCGACCAGCACCGGTAGCCACGGCACGAAGGCCAGGCATCCGGCAGCCACCCCACCGACCAGGTGGTTTGCGGCCCGCCGATCGACCCGTCGCAGGACCAGGGCCCCCACCCCGAGTACGGCCACCGCGAACAGTGCCCAGTAGTGGGTGAGCAACAGGGCCGCCACCACGGTGGCCACCACCGCCGCACGGCCCACCGACGGCCGCTCCCAGGTCCGGTCCACGGCCAGGTGCAGCGCCAGGAGCAGGACCAGCAGCAGCGAGTACATCCGAACCTCGGTGGCGTAGCGCACCGCGAAGGGACTGGAGGCCAGGACGGCCACGACCAGGATCGAGCCCCGGCCATCCAGGTGCCGTCGGGCCACCAGCCACCCCAGCGGCATGGCGACCACGCCGAGCACACCGGACAATGCCCGGAGCGCCCCGTCCCCCGATCCCACCAGCTCTGACCACCCGGCCAGCAGGACGTAGTACAGGGGCGGGTGCCCGTCGTGCCGGAGTGCGTCGACCAGCGCCGACCAGCCGATGCCCGCCTCCTCGGCCAGGGACGCAGAGATGGCCTCGTCCAACCACATGGGCGACAGGGCCACGAAGCGCAGCGCCAGCCCGGCGACCACCACCGCTGCGGCCACCACGAGCAACCCGGGCGTCACCGTCGAGCGGTCTGCGTCCCCGGAAGCCACGATGTCGAGCGTACCGCTGCCGTCCCGACCGCCCGGTACGCTCGCTCCGGCCCCAACTCGCCCATTCGGGGCGCCTCTGTACCGACCCACCCGCCAACCAACCCGACGATGAACGCCTCCCCGGAACCAACCGCGACCATCACCGACCAGCTCCCATCCACCACGGCGATCCGTCCGGTGATCATCGGCGCCGGGCCGGCAGGGCTGACGGCCGCCTACCAGTTCGCCAAGGCCGGTGTCCGCTCCACGGTCCTGGAGTCCGACGACGTGGTCGGCGGCATCAGCCGGACTGCGGTCCGGGACGGCTGGCGCTTCGACATCGGCGGTCACCGCTTCTTCACCAAGGTCCGGGTCGTCTCGGACCTGTGGCACGAGATCCTCGAACCCGAGGACTTCCTGCTCAGGCCGCGGATGAGCCGCATCTTCTACCGGGGCCGGTTCTACGACTACCCACTCAGGGCCATGAATGCCCTACGGAACCTGGGGCCCGTGGAGGCGGTGCGATGCGTGCTGTCCTACCTCTGGGTGCGGGTCCGGCCACCGAAGGACCAGACGAACTTCGAGGGGTGGGTGGCCAGCCGGTTCGGATGGCGTCTCTACCGGACGTTCTTCAAGACGTACACCGAGAAGGTCTGGGGCGTCCCGGGGACCGAACTCCAGGCCGACTGGGCGGCCCAGCGCATCAAGAACCTCTCGCTCCTGAGAGCGGTCGTGAACTCGCTCATGCCGCGCCGCAACCAGACCGACGTGACCAGCCTCATCGAGGAGTTCGAGTACCCGCGCTTCGGGCCGGGGATGATGTGGGAGCGCTGCACCGAACTCGTGGAGGAACGGGGCTCACAGGTGCTCCTGGAACACCCGGTGCGCCGCATCGGCCACGCCGACGGCAGGGCCCGGGTGGTCGAGGCCGAGGGGCCCGACGGCCCGGTCCTCCTGGAGGCCACCGACGTGATCTCGTCGATGCCGCTCCCCCACCTCATCGCCGCCATGGACCCGCCGGCACCCGATGAGGTCCGGGCGGCTGCCGACGGCCTGGGCTTCCGGGACTTCCTCACCGTGGCCCTGGTGGTGCCATGGGAGGACGGCTTCGAGGACAACTGGATCTACGTGCACGCCCCCGACGTCGAGGTGGGACGGGTCCAGAACTTCGGCCAGTGGTCACCACACCTGGTCAAGGACGGTCGGACCTGTCTGGGCCTCGAGTACTTCGTGACCGAGGGTGACCACCTCTGGACGGCCGACGATGCCGATCTCGTGGAGTTGGGCAAGGCCGAGATGGCACGGCTCGGCCTGTTGGATCCGGACCGGGTGGAGGTCGGCCACGTGGTCCGCATGCCCAAGGCCTACCCCATGTACGACGCCCACTACCAGGACAACGTGGACGTCCTCAGGGGCTGGCTGGCCGAGCACGCCACGAACGTCTACCCGGTGGGTCGCAACGGGATGCACCGCTACAACAACCAGGACCACTCGATGTTCACGGCCATGCTGACCGTCGAGAACGTCCTGGCCGGCGACAGCGCCGAGCCCCACGACGTGTGGCAGGTCAACGTGGAGGAGGACTACCACGAGGAGATCCGGTGATCCACCGGATGCTGCGGACCTGGTCCTCGATGACCGGCATCCGTTGGGTCCTCCTGTTGGCCGGCGTTGGCCTGGTGCTCCGGGTGGCCTACATCCTCGTGGTGGAGTGGGGTGACCCACTCAGCGGCGACGGGACCTACTACCACGAGGCGGCCAACCTCCTGGCCGACGGCCTGGGCTTCACCGAGCCGTACCGCTACCTCCACGGGGGCGCCCAGGAGGCACTCTTCGTGGCCGATCCGACGACCATCACGCCCACCGCCAACACCGTCCTGCCGGTGGGCCACGTCGAACCCACGGCCGGCCACCCGCCCCTCTGGGTACTCGTGCTCGGGGCATTCTCCGTCCTGGGGTTCACCTCGGTCCTCTCCCACCAGATGGTGGGCGCACTCGCCGGCGCGGTCGGCGTGGTGGCCATGGCCTGGGCCGGTCGACAGCTCGACGAGCACCTCGGTCTACGCCTGGTCGGACCGACGGCCGCCGCGTTGGCCGCCGTCCACGCCGGCTTCTGGCTGAACGACGGCCTGATCATGTCCGAGTCGCTCGTGGTCCCGGTCGCCGCAGTGCTGCTCGGCCAGGCGGTACGTACCGGCCGGAATCCGGTGCTGGGCAACGTGGTCCTCCTCGGCGCGGTGGGTGGTCTGGCCGCCCTCACCCGGGCCGAGCTGCTGCTGGCCCTGCCCGTGGTGGCCCTCCCCCTCCTCACCGGACGCCACCTCGGAATCCACCGCCCGCCAGCCATGGTCCGGGTCCGCCGGTACGTCGCCGTCGGCCTCATCGCCGCCACGGTGACGGCCCCGTGGGTGGTCAGGAACCTCTCCGTTTTCGAGGAACCGGTCTGGTTGAGCAACGGCACCGGGATCCTGATCGCCCAGACCAACTGCCACGACACCTACTACGGGGACAAGCAGGGCGCCTGGCGGTTCGAGTGCGCGCTGCCCCAGCCGCTGGGCGAGGACGGACAGCCGGTTGACGAGTCGGTGCGCGATGGCCAGTACCGGCGTCGGGGAATCAACTACCTGACCGACCACCCTGGCCGATTCGTGACCCATGTGGTCCCCAAGCGGATCGGTCGCTTCTGGGGGCTGTACGCCCCGGTCGGCCAACTGCATGCCGACACCCTCGTAGAGGGCCGGTCCTTCCGTCTCTCGGTGCTGGGGCTCGGCCAGTACGCCGCCGTGGCCATCCTGGCCCTACTCGGCGTCCGCGAGGTCCGTCGACGCGGTGGGCCCACCCTGGCCCTGGTCACCCTGCCCGTGGTGGGCACCCTGGTGGCCGCGGCGACCATGGGCGCCACCCGGTACCGGGTCCCGGCCGAGGTGGCCCTCGTTCTGCTGGCCGCCGTGGCCCTGGCCGCCTGGGCACAGCGGCGTTCGGCCACGCCACCTGCGACACTCGACCGATGACCGACACCACGACGCTGGATGGCGTACCGCGGTTGCCACCGGTGACGGTCACCCTCGACGTGGAGGACCTCCGGCCCGACGACGCACTCCCCGAGCGCGTGGTTGAGATGACCCACCGGGTCCTCGACCTGTTCGCAGAGCACCAGGTCCGTGCCTCGGTGTACGTGGTCGGAGCACTGGCCGAACGACGACCGGAACTGGTTCGCCGGGCGGCATCCGAGGGCCACGAGGTCGGCCTCCACTCCTGGTCCCACGTCCCCGTTCCCACCAGGACCCCCGGATCGTTCGCGGAGGAATGCCACCGGGGACGCTCCCTGCTCCAGGACCTCTCGGGCCAGGCCGTTGCCGGCTACCGGGCCCCCATGATGTCCCTCGTACCGGCCGCCGCCTGGGCCATCCCGGTCATCGCCGATGCCGGCTTCACCTATTCGTCCAGCGTCCTCCCCGGTCCCAGCCCGCTCTTCGGTTGGCCGGGGCTCCCCCGCCGCCCCTTCCGATGGCTGGACGGCCCGATCGAGTTTCCCTGTCCGCTGGTCCGGCTTCCCGGTATCGACCTCCCGTACCTCGGGGGCACCTACCTTCGGCTCCTCCCGGACCCGGTGCGCCGATACGGACTCCGTCGCGCCGATGACCACGAGGCCCTGTGGGCCTACTGCCACCCCTGGGAGTTCGACCCCCAGGAGGCCTTCCATCCGCACCAGCACATCGGGATGCTGGCCAGCCGGATCGCCTGGCTCCGACGGTCACGCATGGAGCGTCAGGTCCGTCGGCTCCTGGCCGACCCGGTGGCCGAACCGCTCGGCGAGGTGGCCCGGACCCTCATCGACTCCGGAACCGACCTCCCGGTGGTCGATCCCGACACGTCACCCACCCTCGGGCGGGCGGCCCGCTGGGCCGATGGCCGGCTGCGGGACCGGTGAGACCGCTGGGGTCGATGACACGGGCCACATCCTGGCCGACCACGTTCCGGGGGCGCCTGGCCCTCGTGGTGGTGGTCGGCCTGGTGGTCCGACTGGCCCACCTCGTCCTGGTCGCCGCGGACAACCCCCTCAGCGGCGACGCCTCCAGCTACCACCTGGCCGCCAACCTGTGGGCCGACGGGAAGGGCTTCCCGGAGCCCCTCCGTCACCTCTTCGGCGGAACCGACGTCGTGCCGCTGGCCGACGGTGGGACCAGGGTGGTCGAGACACCCATCGGACACGTCGAGCCGACGGCCGGCCATCCACCGGTGTGGGCGGTCCTACTGGGCATCGCCTCGTTCCTCGGAGCCACCTCGATCCCCGCCCAGCAGGTCGTCTCGGTCCTGATGGGGCTTCCAGCCATCGTCGTGATGGGCCTCCTGGGGCGCGAGGTGCGCTCCGAACGCCTCGGGCTGGTCGCCGCATCCATCACCGCCACCTACGCCTTCATCTGGGTGAACGACGGCCTCCTGATGGCCGAGACCCCGGCCATCGCAGCGGCTGCGGCAACCATGCTGGTCGGCGTCCGGTTCTGGCGGAACCCGACCGTGCGGGCCGCGGCGGTCCTCGGCCTCGTCGGCGGCCTGGCCGCGTTGACCCGAGCCGAACTGGTCCTCTTCCTGCCGTTGGTGGCCGCCGTGGTACTGGTCCGCACCTCCTTCGGGTGGCGTGACCGTTTCATCAGGTACGCCGTCTGTGGCCTCACCGCCCTCCTGCTGTGCCTTCCGTGGTTCGCCCGCAACACGCTGGCCTTCGACACACCCGTGCTGTTCTCCAACGGCATGGGAACCGTCCTGGTGCAGGCCAACTGCGATGCCACCTACTACGGCCCGGATCTGGGCTACTGGAACCTGGAGTGTGGCCTGCCCACCCCCTACGGGCCCGACGGGTTGCTCCTGGACGAGATCCAGCGCGACCGGGTGGTCAGGGAGCGGGCTACGGCCTACATGTCGGCCAACACCGGACGACTCCTGTCGGTCGTCGTCCCGGCACGCATCGGCCGGATGTGGGGGGTGTACGAGCCCATCGGCCAGATCCGACGCGACGTGCACGCTGATCGCCGGTCGTTCGCCGTGTCGGCACTGGGCCTGGCGCAGTTCGCCCTCCTGGCCCCCGCCGCGGTGGCCGGGCTGGTACTCACCCATCGGCGAAAGGGGCCCCTCCTGGTGCTGTCGGCGTGGATACCCATCGTGACGTTCACCGCGGCCAGCGCCTTCGGCAACACCCGGTACCGCACCGCGGCCGAGACCTCCATCGTGATCCTCGCCGCCGTGGCCATCGACGCGGCCATCGGCTGGTGGGTCCGTCGCCGGGACCCCGGTCAGCCCGATGCGTCCGAATTGGCGATGCAGGCTCCCGGCGGATCGTCGTAGCGGAGGTCCCCGATCCAGCCACCGTCCCACCAGGGCTCTGATGGCGACTCCAGTTCGAAGCGCCGTGCCACCACGTCCAGCACGGCCCCTCCGATGAGTGCCGCCCCTCCGGGACACAGGTGTCCGTCGTCGCCGCCGTTGCGCACCTTCCTGAGTTGCACCGGATCCCCGTCGATCCCGTCACCGAACCGGGCAAACCCGCCGCTTCCATCGCCCAGGAGCGGCCCAGTAGCCACGAAGGTCACATCGTCTCGCCTCACCGACAGACCCTCGAACAGTTGGTTGGCCATCCTGCGGGCATCCTCGATCCCCTCGCCCTGGGGGGTAGGCGGCATGGAGAGCCAGACCACGTGCGCCCCATCGGTGGTCAGGCGGTCGGCCACAGCATCCAGCCGGGCCGCGTAGGCCACCGGGTCGGCCAGTATCTCTCCGAGGTCCCACCCACCCAGCATCACCACGACCACATCGGGATCACCGGCCAACGCCTCATCGAGGTAGCCGTCCACCCCCGGCCTGAGCAGGCCCACGCCACCGATCGACCGCGTATCCACCACCACCGAACCGGTTGCCTCGAGGGCGGCCCGGACGCCGGGATCGGCGTCGTAGGTCACGCTGTCCCCCACGGTGACCACCCGGATGGCCCGCTGTCCGAGCATCGACGGGAGGACGGCCACCAGCGCGGTGACCACCAGCACGAGCATGAGCGTCCTGGCCACCATCGGAGACTCGACCATCACCCGAGGGTACGGGCCGGCCGGCCTACCGGGCGGCCATCGGGTCGACCGGTAGGATCCGTGGCCCATGACCCGGACGCGGCCATCAGATGGGCCATCGAGAGGGCAGTGGTGGGTGGTCGCCCTCCTGTTGGTGGGCCTGTGGATCGCCCTGGCGCCCTTCGCCCGCCCGCTTCCCGGCGGCGAGGCCTTCTCCTTCGAGGCCACGCCGGAGGTCGGATGCCGGTCCCCGGTGATCGGCATGTTCGGCGCCGACCAACCGGTCGCCGACGTGTACACCGTCCCCCGGCCGTCGGAGGGCGATCCGGTCGAGAGCCGGTCGGTGGACTGCACCGGACGGGCCCGCTTCCGCGTCGCGGTGGGCGGCCTGCTGGTGGCCATGGCCGCCGGCCGGGCCCGGAGTCGGCGACGGTGAACGCCCACTCCGACGATGGTCGGGACCTGGGTCCGACAGCGGACCTCCTGAACCTGGTGTTCGGATTCCAACCCCCCATCGACGCAGGGCACCTGGACTGGTACTACCGACGGAACCCCGAGGGACGCGCATCGGTGGGCCGTGCCCACGACGACGACCGCCTGGTGGGGAACTACGCACTGGTTCCACTGCACCTGCACGCAGCGGATGGGCCGACGATCCGGCTGGGCCTGGGTGTGGACCTCTCCACGCATCCCGATGCCCGTGGATCCGGCGCCTTCCGCCGTACCGTCGAGGACAGTTACCGGGCCGGGACGGCCGACGGGCTTGACGGCATCCTCGGCATCGCCAATGCCCGGTCCGTGCCCCGGATGGTCGGGACCCTGGGTTGGCGCCGCCTGCCGGATCGGCCGGCCCGCTTCATCGTCCCGATCCCGGACGGTGCCCCGTCCACCAGCCATCCGGTGGACGCCGACCTGCTCGCCGGCCCACTCCCCGACCGGGCCGTGCCGAGCCCCACCGATCCCCCACCCACCGGACACGGAACCCGGTGGACGGCCGAGCTCCTCCGTTGGCGCCTGGCCCGGCCGGCGGCCCGATACGTCCTCCACCTCCGCGACGACGTGGCCTTCATCAGCACGACATCCCACCATGGCCCATTCCGGGTGGCCGTCCTCCTCAAGGTGCTCCCCCGCCATGCCGGGGTCGAGTCGGTACCGGCCCGAGCCCTGGCCGCCGTCCTGGCCCGCCACCACAAGACGCCACTGGTACTCCACTGGGGAGCCAATCCGCTCCTCCGGAGTGGTGGGTTGCCGGTCCCCCGCCGAATGATGCCCAGCCCCCTCGGAATCGTCCTCCACGCCTTCGACGACGACGGACTCCCGCGGGTCGACGAGGGAGCCCTGGACATCACCTGCTTCGAGTTCCTCGACTTCGACGCATACTGAACACCGTGCGAACCGCCGTCATCATCCCCGCCTTCAACGAGGTCGACGCGCTCCCCGGGGTGCTGGCCGACCTGGCGACCCACGTTCCCGATCACCACGTGATCGTCGTCGACGACGGCTCCACCGACGGCACGCACCTGGCGGCCGTCGCCGGTGGCGCCACCTGCCTCCGCCTACCGTTCAACCTCGGGATCGGCGGGGCCCTCCGCCTCGGATTCCGGCACGCCGTACGCGAGGGCTACGAGCGGGCCTACCAGTTCGACGCCGACGGCCAACACGATGCCTCCCAGGTGGGCGACCTCCTGGCGGCACTGGACGACGCCGACATGGTCATCGGTAGCCGCTTCGCCAGCGACCGGGGCTACCGGGTGGGCCGGAGCCGTGGGGTGGCCATGGCGTTGCTCCGGAGGCTGGTGGGCGCCATCAGCGGGCAGCGCTTCACCGATACCTCATCGGGCTTCCGGGCCTTCCGACGCCCGGTACTGGAGTTCTTCGCTACCGAGTACCCGATGGAGTACATGGAGTCCGTCGAGGCGCTGGTCCTCGCCGTCCGCCACGGTTTCACGGTCCGGGAGGTTCCGGTCACCATGCGGGACCGGGCCGCCGGAACTGCCTCCAATCGCAGCATCCGTCTGGCCTACCACTTCATCCGACTGCTCATCGTCCTGGTGGCCGGGGGTCCGGACGGACGTTCCAACCGACGAGCGAAGGCGGTGAGCCAGCCATGACCGGCCAGACCCACGCACTCCTGGCCGTCCTGACCGTGGTGGCCGTGCTCGTGATCATCCGCCTGGTCCGTCGAGGTGCCCTGAAGGCCAAGTACTCGGTGCTGTGGCTGACCGTCGGACTGGTCCTGGCCGTGGCCGCCTCGGTTCCCACCGTGCTGGACCGGGTCGCCGACCGCCTGGGCATCTGGTACCAGCCCACGTTGTTCCTCATGCTGGCCATCGGCTTCCTGCTGCTGGTCTGCATGCACTTCTCCTACGAGCTGTCCAGACTCGAGAAGCGGGTACGTGCCCTGGCCGAGGAGTTGGCGCTGCTGAGGGGTCCGGTCGAGGCTCCGGAGCCAGACAGGAACGACGGGCCTGAAGGCTCCTAGGGGCCGGTTCCGACTCCCAGCCAACCGTCAGCCTCCAACTGGGCCTCCAACTGACGAGCCAGCAGGTCGGCCCCGATCTCGTGGAAGTGGACACCGTGGTCCTTCCGGAGCGGCACCCGGCCACCCGAACCGTCGGTGAGGGTCTCGCGGTAGGCGCCGTCGGCGTCCCCCAGCACGAGCATGCTGTCGATCATCGTCACCCCGGCGCCCCAGTCGTCGGCCACCCGGGCCCAGACCTCATTGAGGTCCTCGGTCAGGAAGCGGGCATCTCGCATCCGGGGGGTGGACCACCAGTAGACGTGGGCACCACCGGCCTTCCAGTGGGCCACCGCCTCGTCTGCCCGTTCAGCCAGCACCTCGGTCCAACGCGATCCACCCGGGGTGAGGTCCTCACCCTCCACGGCGTGGCCCTCGAACTCGTTGGCCCCGATCATCACCACCACGACGTCCGGCCCGACGTCGGACACCAGGCGGTCGTAGTCGGTCAGGACATCGTCCTCCCAGTCCCAGTGGGGCACGGTGAAACCGAAGCCCAGGGCGCCCCGCCCCTCGACGAGTACGTCGGGTCTCGGGTCCAGCTCCCGTTCCATGCCGTACTGGAGGTCCAGCATGAGCGAATCCCCCACGGCCAGGATCCGCAGGGGGCGACCGCGGTCGGCGACCCGGGGAGCGACGGTGGTCGACGGCGTGCCCGGTTCGGGCCGTGCCACCCCGGCGATGGTGGAGGAAGGCTCTATCCCCCTGATCCGATCAACGAGATCGGCCAGAGCCCCCAGCGGGGCGTCCAGGGAAAGCTGCCGGGAGAGGTCCCCTGCCGGATCGGCCCACAGTCTGGCCAGGCGACGTTCGAGGCCCGGTTGGCGAGTGTCGGCCCAGGAACCCACGGCGTCGGGAGCCAGCAGGCTGGACGTCACGAGTGTCAGGACGAGGAGTCCCAGCATCCGCGCGGCCCGCCGGCGGGGACTGCGGGACGGCTCCGTCATGGGCCGGGAATAGTAGTTGGAGACATCTTGGCCAGCGCGGATGTTGCGATTAGGTTACGGGAATGCCGCGATCGACGATCACGGTTCCTTTACCATTTTCATCAGTGGATCCGGTCCGGCCCACCGGAGACAGGGTCCGCCAACCAACCAAAGGGGTTACCAACATCATGATGGCAACGATTCTCACGCTGATCGTCCTGGCAATGATCTTCCAGGGCGTGCTGGCCGTGCTCAACAGCATCCTCGACACCGTCGGTGTCAGCTCGATCCTGGGGAGCATCCCGGTCGTCGGGTCCAACCTGAACCTGATCTGGGCGTACCTGTTCGTGGTGATCAGCGAGGTCGGTGGCTTCGGCTACGGCGCCTCGACCGAGATCCTCGGCATGGGCGACTTCGGTACCGACGTCGGTACCGCGCTGGCCATCACGGCCTTCATCCCGGTAAAGGATGCGGCCCTCTCGGCGCTCAGCAAGGGCGTGTCCCGCGGCTGACCAAGCTCGAGTGGAAGCCCCGCCGCCTCCGGGCGGCGGGGCTTCCGCCGTTTTCAGGCGGGGTCGGCCCCGATCAGCACCCACCTGGCAACCGGGAGGCAGAACAGACGTTCGACCCGTTGGTAGGCTCAGCTCCATGGAGCCTCCGACGATCGATCCCGGCGGGCCCGGCCTGCAGGGCAGCCTCTTCGGCTGCGGACCACCCGTCCTCGCCGACCTCGACCCGCTGGTCGTCTCCACCCGGTTGGACCCCGACTGCCTCGTTGACCACGCCCCGGGATGGCTCTCGGGAGCCGACGACCTCTTCCTCGACCTGCTGGGGTCGCTGCCGTGGCGTAGCCACCACCGCTGGATGGTCGACCATCAGGTACTCGAGCCCAGATTGTCGACGACCATCCATGAGCCGACAGCGGCCATGTCCGACATGGCCCGGGCCCTGGGCAACCACTACGGCCGGGCCCATGTCGCCTCATGGGCCAACCTCTACCGGAGCGGCGATGACGGAGTGGCCTGGCACGGCGACCGCCATCGGCCGGGCAGCCGACACGAGGACGTGGCCCTGGTATCGGTCGGCGGCCCACGGACGTTCCGGGTCCGACGCCGGGGTGGCGGTCCGTCCCTCTCCTGGACCCTGTCTTCGGGGGACCTCCTGGTCATGCGGGGCCCCGCTCAGCAACGCTTCGAACACTGCATCCCGAAGGTCGCCTCGGCCGGTCCCCGAATCAGCATCGTGTTCCGATGTCCCGAGGGGCGCGAGTTCGACCAGTCGATCCGCTCCGGTCCGCGTGGTCCGCGGCGCCACGATCACCGGCGCTGACCACCGGCCCGGTACGGTCCCGGTTACCGCCCGCCGACGGGCGGCGAGGCGGTGGGAGGACCGGGCATGAGGCGATTCGACGGGCGGGTGGCGCTGATCACCGGTGCCGCATCCGGCATCGGTCGGGCCACCACCATCCGCCTGGCCGACGAGGGAGCCACCGTGGTCGGGTTCGACCGGGACGCCGACGGCCTCACCGCCGTCGCCGACGAGATCGCCCGGACCGGCGGCACCATGACCACGGTGGTCGGCGACGTGTCCTGCCGGGCCGACTGCATCTCTGCAGTGGACGCCGCCGTCTCGACCCACGGACGCCTCGACGTGCTGGCCAACGTGGCCGGCGTGACCTGGGCCGAACACGTCGCCGACGTGACCGAGGAGGGATGGAACCGGATGATGGACATCAACGTGTCCGGCAGCTTCTGGTGCGCCCAGGCGGCCCTCCCCCACCTCCTCGAACACCACGGCAACATCGTGAACGTCGCGTCCAATGCCGGGCTGATGGGCCAGGCCTACACGGTGGCCTACAGCACGGCCAAGGGAGCGGTGGTCAACATGACCCGGTCCCTGGCCATGGAATACGCCAAGGCGCCGATCCGGATCAACGCCGTGGCCCCCGGTGGGGTGGACAGCCCGATGAGTCGGGGTTTTGCCATGCCCGCCGACCTCGACCACACCCTCATGCAGCCCTACATCGGCTTCCGACCCATGGCCGAACCGGCCGAGGTGGCCAACGTGATCGCCTTCGTGGCCTCCGACGAGGCCAGCCGCATGCACGGTGCCATCGTCCCGGTCGACGGCGGCCTGACCGCAGGCTGAGCCGTGGAACAGCCCTACGTCCTCGGCGTGGACCTCGACGGGGTCTGCGGCGACTACACCGACGCCTTCCGGACGGTGGTCGCCGAAGAGTTGGGCTGCGCACTGGACGACCTACCCCTGGAACGGTCATGGGACTTCTCCGAGTGGGGGCTGGACGACGAGGACTTCGAGCGCCTCCACCACCATGCGGTCACCGAACGCCGGATCCTGTCGTGGATGCCCGTCATCGACGGAGCCGCCGACACCCTCTGGCGACTCTCCGACGCCGGCGTGTGGATCCGGATCATCACCCACCGGCTGTACGTCAACTGGAGCCACGCCACCGCCATCTCCGACACCGTCGAGTGGCTGGACCGCGTCCGGATCCCCTACCGGGACATCTGCTTCATGGGTGACAAGCCCGAGGTGGGAGCCGACCTGTACATCGACGACGGCCCCCACAACGTGGAGGCGCTACGGGCAACGGGCAACCGTGTGGTCATCTTCGACGCCCCCTACAACCAACACCTCGCCGGGACACGGGCCCACACGTGGGCCGAGTGTGAGCAACTGGTCCTGCGGGACGCCGCCGAGCGGGGCTACGAGTTCCAGGTGTCGCTCCCCGGCCTCGGCCATCAGACCGATCGACTGGGAGATCGGGTGCCGGACGGGGACGACCGGCAGTAGCCGGGGGCCCGACCACCGGACCGCTGTCCAACGGATCAGCCGGCCGAAAGGGCAGGGAGCACCTCTTCGGCGATCAGTCGGAGCGACTCCCAGCCGATCTCCGGGTCGATGCCACCGCACAGCGGGTGGACCACCGCCGCACCCGTCGACCGCACCAGGTCGATGCACTCCTCAGGGGTGAGCACGACGTGTTGACCCCCGGCCCGCAGGGAGTCCAGGTCGGTGGCGTCGACCTGCCAACTGGTCCGCTGGTCCGGCTTCTGCCACGCCGAGTAGGACCGGGCGTCGTACAGGAGGTGCTCCCCGATCCGGTCCCACACCGCTTCGGGGTCCCGGGACACCAGGACCAGGCCCGGGCCCGAGGGCATCATGCAGAAGGGCGTCTCATGGCCGACCGCCGCCGACTCCTCCAGGTAGGCCGCTTCGAGCTCCGGGTCGTGCACCGCTGGAACGAAGGGCAGGCGGTGACGGGCCGCCCGTCGGGCCGAAGCCTCCACCGAACCGCCGACCGCCAGGAGGGCGTAGGGATCACTGGCCGGCCGGGGCATCACCCGGGCGGGTCGGCCGTCAGCATCGAACGGCTCCCCCTTCCAGGCCTCGAGCATGATCCGCAGGCCGGCATCCAGTTCCCGACCACGGCGGGTCCGGTCCCGACCGAACATGGCGAACTCCTCGTCCCGGTAGCCCACCCCGGCTACCACGTTGATCCGACCGGGTGCCATCAGGTCGATCGCCGCGATGTCCTCGGCGGCCCGGAGGGGATCGTGCAGCGGCAGCAGGAGGGCCGATACCGAGCAGAACAGCTGACGGGTCGCTCCGAGCACCCCGGCGGCCACCACCAGTGGTGCACTCATGAAGCCGTCGTCGGCTCCGTGGTGCTCGGACAGGACCACCCCGGCAACGCCGTGCTGGTCGGCGTAGCGGCACATCTCCAGCATCTCGGCGTACTGTCGGGCATGGGTCAGGCCCTCCACGAACGGGGGGATCCGTAGGTCGAACCGGAGGAGGATCACCGGGTCATCCCCGCTGTTCTCCAGACGAGGCGCCCATCGCCGCGAAGGCCGCCCGGGCCACCTCCAGGTCCTCACGGTTGGTGATGCCGATCCAGTCCTCGTCGGTGTCCACCACCTCGATGGACAGGCGCCCCTGGGCCCGCTGGTTGTCCAGGGCCTCCGGCAGGAGGAACTCGGCGGTGGCCGAATCGGCATTGGTGGCGTGGAACGCTCCCCACTGCTCGGCGAGGCGGTCGACGGCGGCCAGCGGCAGGGCCCAGATGTTCATGGAGACCGGCGTCTCGGGAGGGAGTTCCCCGTCCGGGTCAGCGGCCCGGATGGTCCCGTCCCGAAAACCGATGCCGTGGGTCTCCACCAGGCCGGTCAACCGCCCGTCGGCATCCCGGGAACAGACCCCCCGGGACACGGTGCCCGAGTCGGGAAGCGTCCGACCCAGCCGGAAGCCGAGCATGGCCGCCGTGGGAACAGCCGATCCATCATCAGCGACGGCCTCGACGATGCGGGCGATGCCCGTCGGCCCGTAGTGGTCATCCGCGTTGAGCACCACGACCGGGCCCTCCAGGACGTCACGGGCGCTGACCACGGCATGGCCGGTCCCCCATGGCTTGTCCCGGAATGGGCCGAAGGCGTCCTGGTGGACCATCACAAGGTCCAGGCCTTCGCCATGCTGGGCCATGAGGTGGCGCCGGATGTCGGCGTCGAGGTCGGTGCGACCGACGACCACCACCCTGGTCACACCGGCGGCAGCCGCCTCGCGGATGGAGTGGTCCAGGATGGCCGACCCGTCCGGGCCGACGTCGGCCAACTGCTTGGTTCCCCCGAACCGGGAGCCCAGGCCGCCGGCCAGGAGCAGCAGGCTGGTGGGGAAAGCGTCGGACATGACCGCAGGAGGCTCGGGGACGGCGGGACCGGGAGGGTCAGTCGGCGGCCGCGTTGGGATCCCGCTCGCCCCGCAGGAAGGCCGAACGGGCCTCGTCTCCCCGACCCAGGAGGTTCAACTCGTAGGTGAAGCCCTGTTCGAAGCGGTAGCTGGTGCGGACGTCGACCGGGTCGATGCCGTTCATGGAGGCCTTGGCGGCCCGCATCACGTCGGGATCCTTGGCCGCGATGGTGGCCGCCACCTCGCCGGCCGCCGCGGCCAGTTCCTCGGCCGCCACCACCCGGAGCACCGAGCCGTAGTCGTGCAACTCCTCGGCGGTCGCCGGCTCACAGCTGTAGAGCATCCAGCGGGCCCGGTGGGCCGGTACGAGCCGCATGAGGTGGGTGGCCGCGCCGAGTGCCCCGTTGTCCACCTCGGGAAGGCCGAACCCGGCGCCCTCGACGGCCACCACGACGTCGGCGTTACCCGCCAGTCCGATGCCGGTTCCCAGGCAGAATCCGTTGACGGCAGCCACCACCGGCACCGCGCACTCGTACACGGCCCGGAAGGCTTCGGCACACGACCGGTTGGCCTCCAGGAGCCCCCGGTGGCCACCATCGGCATCGGTGGCCTGGATCTCCTTGATGTCCACCCCGGCACAGAAGCCACGACCGGCGGCCGTCAGGACCACGGCCCGGACGTCGGCCCGCCCGCGGTAGCCGTCCAGCAGGTCAGCAAGGCCGTAGGTGTCGGCGATGCCCAACGCGTTGACCGGCGGGTTCTCCATGGTGATGGTGGCCACCCCGTCCACCACCGTCTCGTGCAGTGCCACTGCTGTCCCCTCTCCTCGCTACCAGCCTGCCAGCCGCCGGATCAGCGGCGGACCAGGACCGACGAACCGTGTCCGAACAGCCCCTGATTGGCGCTCACCCCGACACGGGCCCCCTCGACCTGACGACCACCGGCCTGTCCCCGGAGCTGCCACGTCAACTCGCACACCTGGGCGATGGCCTGGGCCGGCACGGCCTCCCCGAACGCCCCGAGGCCCCCACTGGGGTTGACCGGTATCCGCCCGCCGATCGAGGTCTCACCGGCCCGGAGCAGGGACTCGGCCTCGCCCTCGGCACAGAGGCCAAGGTGTTCGTACCAGTCCAGCTCGAGGGCCGACGACAGGTCGTAGACCTCGGCCACGTCGACGTCGGCGGGCCCCAGGCCCGACTCGGCGTACACCTGGGCGCCGATGGACTCCTTGAAACCCAGCGCAGGAGCCTCGGCAGTGGCCGCCGAATCGGTGGCCAGGTAGGGCAGGTCGATCACCGTGTCCGGGTAGGTCGGCGTCACCGTGGACAGGCCGGCCACCCGGACCGGGTCGGAGATCCCCCTCGAGCGCGCGTAGTCCATGGAGCTCACCACGAGGGCCGCCCCTCCATCGCTGGTGGCGCAGATCTCCAGCAGCCGTAGTGGATCGGACACCACCGGCGAGTTGGCGACGTCCTCGACGTCGTACTCCTTGGGATAGCGGGCGTTCGGGTTGTGCACGCCATGGCGGCTGTTCTTGGCCTTGACCATGGCGAAGTCGTCGGGCGTGGCGCCGTACAGGGCCATGCGCCGGCGGGCGTGGAGTGCGAAGTACACCGGGTTGGTGGCTCCCACCATGTGGAAGCGGAGCCAGTCGGTGTCGTCGGGTCGGTCGCCCTCCGACGGGGCCAGGAAACCCTTGGGCGTGGTGTCGGCCCCCACCACGATGGCCACGTCACACGCCCCGGAGAGGATCTGACCGCGGGCCACCGACAGGGCGGTGACCCCCGAGGCACAGGCCGCGTAGCTGCTGGCCACCTGGGCTCCGTTGAAGCCCAGCGCCCTGGCGAACGTCGAGCCGGCCACGTAGCCCGGATAGCCGCACCGCACCGTGATGGCACCCGACACGAACCCCACGTCGTTCCAGTCCACCTGGGCGTCGGCCAGGGCTTCCCGGGCGGCGTGCACGCCGTATTCGGTGAAGTTCCGGCCCCACTTGCCCCAGGGGTGCATGCCCACGCCCAGGATCGCCACCTCGTCCATGCTCACGCCTCCACTCCCGCATCCGGGACGGGTCGCCACTGCCAGGTCATGTGGTCGGTCTCGTCGTCGGCGTACAGCACGCCCAGTTCCAGCTCGACGTCCATTCCCACCTCGAGGTCGTCCACCGTCCAACCCGGCGCCACCTGCCCCAGGACCACCATCTGTTCCTCAGCCAGTTCCACGGCGGCCACCACGACCGGCACGTAGGGCTCGGTCACGATGAACGGCGGCGGCGGCGGATAGGCGCTGTTGGTGAAGGACCAGATCGTCCCCGTGCGACTCAGGAGGACCTCCTCCACTCCCCCGGCGGGACGCCGGGGGTCGCTGCCCCCCAGGTGGAGCGGGAAGCAGTATCCGCCGGTCTCCAGGCGCCCGCCGATGAGCCGGGGCTGGTCGTCCATGGTGAAGAAGCCCTCGACGGCGGGAACCCTGACCCTTGCCGTGTCCCGGCCATCGGTGGTCACGGTCATGTATGCCTCCCCGCACGTGCAGGCCCCGATGCACGGGGCCACCCCGCACCCTGCCGATCCTACGGCTCGTCCCTGACACCCTCCCCTACCCGGCAGACCCTCCCACACGCCGGGGTCACGTGACCCATGTCATGGCTCCCGGGCCCATTAACCCGGATCGAGCCCACCACCTCGGGTACCATGGCACCAGCCACACACCCCTGTGGGAGAGACCCCGACTCGATCGGGGCGCCGAAGGAGCAACCGCCCCCGGAAACTCTCAGGCGACCGGACTACAGGGGCAGGCGACTCTGGAGAGCGACCGGAATACCGGTCCACCGAAGGGGCAAGCCGGATCCCGATCCGGTCCATCTCTCAGGTTTCGGACAGAGGGGGGCTCAGCGGACAGACGGTCCGTTGCAGCCCGAGACCCCATCCGACCACACCTGAGAGGAACCAGAGCCTGATGAAGCGCCTGATCCCACCCCTGGCGGACCTCCTCGACCACGACGCGTTCGTCCCCCGCCACGTCGGCCCCGACGACCGGCAGATGGCCACCATGCTGGCCGCCATCGGCGTCGACACCGTCGACGAACTCATCGACCAGACCGTCCCAGCGGCCATCCGCATGGACGATGACCTGGACCTCGACGGCCCGGCATCGGAGACCGAGGTGCTGGACCGACTGCGGGGCATGGCCGACCGCAACACCGTGGCCACGTCGTGCATCGGGACCGGCTGGTACGACACCATCCTCCCGGGCGTCATCGGGCGCAACGTGCTCGAGAACCCCGCCTGGTACACCGCCTACACGCCGTACCAGCCCGAGATCTCCCAGGGCCGCCTGGAGGTCCTCCTCGGCTTCCAGACCATGGTGGCCGACCTGACCGGCATGGACCTGGCCAACGCGTCACTGCTGGACGAGGCCACGGCCGCCGCCGAGGCCATGACCCTGCTCCACCGGGCCGGCCGCGGCGCCGGTGACACCTTCCTCGTGGACGCCGACTGCCACCCCCAGGTTCTCGACGTGATCCGGACCCGGGCCCGCCCACTGGGCATCCGCGTCGCGGTGGCCGACCCCACCACCCATCCGCTGGGTGATGCCGACGAGGCCGGGCAGACCTTCGGAGCGCTCGTCCAGCATCCCGGCACGTCCGGCCACCTCCGCGACCTCGGGCCCATCGTGGCCCGCCTACGCGAGGCCGACATCGGGATCGCCGTGTCCACCGACCTGCTCGCCTGCTGCATCGCCACCCCGCCCGGCGACCACGACGTGGACGTGGTCGTGGGCTCGGCCCAGCGCTTCGGCGTTCCCATGGGCTTCGGTGGCCCCCACGCCGGGTTCATGGCCGTGGCCGACCGCCACCGTCGGATGCTTCCGGGGCGCCTGGTGGGCACCTCGGTGGACTCCGCCGGCCGCCCCGCCCACCGGCTGGCCCTGCAGACCCGTGAGCAGCACATCCGCCGGGAGAAGGCGACCTCGAACATCTGCACCGCGCAGGTGCTGCTGGCCGTCATCTCCGCCCTGTACGCCGCATACCACGGGCCCGACGGGCTCCGTCGGATTGCCGAGCGGGTCCACCGCCTCACCTCGATCCTGGCTGCCGGCCTGCGTCGTGCCGGACCGGACGCCGGCCTGACGGTCCGACACGAGGCCTTCTTCGACACCATCACCGTGGATGCTCCCGGCAGGGCCGACGCCCTGGTGTCCCTGGCGGCCGCCGAGGGGATCAACGTCAGGCGGGTCGACGCCGACACCATCGGCATCAGCCTCGACGAGACGACCACCCCCGAGGTGGTCGAGGCACTCTGGCGTGCCCTCCTCGGCGACGGGGCCACCGTGCTCGACGTCAACCTGCTGGATGGGATCGCCACCGACGGCGTGGCCGATGCCGCCCGACGGACCACGCCGTTCTGCACCGCCGACTTCTTCACCACCCACCACAGCGAGACCTCGATGCTGCGGTGGCTGCGGCGCCTCTCGGACCTCGACCTGGCGCTGGACCGCACGATGATCCCGCTGGGGTCCTGCACCATGAAGCTCAACGCCACCGCCGAGATGGCGGCCATTTCGTGGCCCGAGTTCGCCCGCATCCACCCCTTCGCCCCCGCCGACCAGGTGGCCGGCTACCACGAGCTGATCGATGACCTGGAGCGGATGCTGGTCGAGATCACCGGCTACGACCGGGTCTCGTTCCAGCCCAATGCCGGCTCCCAGGGCGAGCTGGCCGGGCTGCTGGCCATCCGGGCGTGGCACGACGCCAACGGCGACCAGCAGCGGGTGTCGTGCCTCATCCCGGCCTCGGCCCACGGCACCAACGCGGCCAGCGCCGTGATGGCCGGCATGGAAGTGGTCATCGTGGACTGCGATGCCGATGGGAACGTGGACGTCGACCACCTCAAGCAGCGGGTGACCGACCTCCAGGACAGCCTGGCCGCCCTCATGATCACGTACCCGTCCACCCACGGGGTGTTCGAGTCCCAGGTGGTCGAGGTCTGCGACCTGGTGCATCAGTTCGGAGGTCAGGTGTACCTCGATGGCGCCAACCTGAACGCCATGGTGGGCCTGGCCCAGCCCGGTCGCTTCGGGGCCGACGTGTCGCACCTGAACCTCCACAAGACCTTCTGCATCCCCCACGGAGGGGGTGGCCCGGGCGTCGGTCCGGTTGCCGTGCGATCGCACCTGGCTCCCTTCCTGCCCAACCATCCCCTGGACCCCACAGCCGGGCCGGCCACCGGGGTCGGTGCGGTGTCGGCCGCTCCGTTCGGTTCAGCGGGGATTCTCCCCATCTCGTGGGCCTACATCGCCCTGATGGGCGGCACGGGCCTCCGACGGGCCACCGAGGCGGCAATCGTGTCGGCCAACTACGTGGCCGCCCGTCTGGGCCGGCGGTTCCCGGTGCTGTACGCCGGGGCGTACGGTCGGGTGGCCCACGAATGCATCCTGGACACCCGGGTGCTCAAGGCCGCCTACGTGACCGCCGAGGACGTCTGCAAGCGCCTGGTCGACTACGGGTTCCACGCCCCCACCGTCTCGTTCCCGGTGCCCGGGACGGTCATGGTCGAGCCCACCGAGTCCGAGGACCTGACCGAGATCGACCGGTTCTGTGCCGCCATGGAGGCCATCGCCGACGAGGCGGCCCTGGTGGCCGACGGACACTGGCCCCACGACGACAACCCCCTGGTCAACGCCCCCCACACCGCGGACGTGCTCACCGGCGAGTGGAACCACCCCTACGACCGGGAGACGGCCGTGTACCCCGGCGGCGTCCCGACCAGCGCCTCGGCGGCCCGGGGGGCGGCCAAGTACTGGCCGCCGGTGGGTCGCATCGACGGGGCCCACGGAGACAAGAACCTGATCTGCTCCTGTCCTGAGGTGGGCATCTACGACGACCGCTGAGTCTGCCTGCGAAGCGGTCGGGCCGGATGGGGACCGGCCCGGAGACCACCGGTACCGTCGGCGACGATGAGCGGAGCCGACAGGAGTGACACACCGGAGCACGCCGACTTCGACGAGACGGCGTTCATCGCCCGCATCGAGGCCTTCCACGAGGGGCGTTGCCGGCGGTCCGACGACGTGGAGCCGTCCGGTGGGGATTCGCCCACCGGCCGCAGCGCCGACGGCGTGGAGGCCGATCCTGACGGCTTGGCCGCCGCCCGCCACTACCAGGCCGCGCTGGTCGACGCCGGCCTGGCCGGGCTCACCTACCCGCTGGAGTACGGCGGGGCCGGACTGACCCGCCGCCACCAGGAGCTGTTCACCCGGACGGCCGGTGCCTGGCGCCGGCCCGACGGCCCGCTGTCCATCTCCCACGGCATGTGCCTTCCCATGCTGAACCAGTACGGCACCCACGAGCAGAAGGCGGCCCACCTGGCCGATGCCATCCGGGGCACCGTCGTGTGGTGCCAGATGTTCTCCGAACCCGGCGCCGGATCCGACGTGGCCGGACTGTCGACCCGCGCCACCATGGACGGTGACGAGTGGGTCCTTGCCGGCCAGAAGGTCTGGACGTCGGGCGCCCACTACTGCGACTTCGGCCTGGTGGTGGCCCGGACCGATCCGACACTCCCCAAGCACCAGGGCCTGTCGATGTTCATCATCGACCTGCGCTCCCCCGGTGTGGAGATCCGACCGTTGGTGCAGATCTCCGGAGCCCGGGGATTCAACGAGGTCTTCTTCGACGACGTCCGGATCCCGGCCGCCAACCTCCTGGGCGAGGCGAACCAGGGCTGGAACCTGGCCGTCTCCATGCTCATGTTCGAACGGGTGTCCATCGGCGCCGGCGGTGGGGCCTTGAACGCCAAGCGGAATCCCGACCTCATCCACCTGGCTCAGGGGCTCGGCCGATCCGGGGATCCGGTCGTCCGACAGACCCTGGCCGACCTCTACGTCCACGAGGAGATCAAGGACTACGTGTCCCAGCGGATCCGCGCCGCAGTGGCCGCCGGCCTGGTCCCCGGCCCCGAGGGGTCCATCGCCAAGCTGACCGGCGCACTGCTGGCCCGACGGGCCCGTGACGCTGCCATGGCCATCCTCGGCACGGCAGGCCAGGCCTTTCCCGATACCGCGGACGGCGTGACGGCCCGCCGGTGGTCCGAGTTCTGCATCAGCGCCGCCGGCATCAGCATCGCCGGCGGTACCGACGAGGTACAGCGCAACATCATCGGTGAGCGCGTCCTCGGCCTGCCCAGGGAACCGGACCCCTACAAGGGAGCGGCCTGGCAGGACGTCCCGAGGAACTGACCGGTGCCCCACCACGACCTCCTGATCCTCGGTGGGGGCTCCGGAAACTCGGTGATCGGCCCCGAACACGACCACTGGGACATCGGCATCGCCGAACCGTGGGACTTCGGCGGGACCTGCATGAACCGGGGCTGCATCCCGTCCAAGATGCTGGTGTACCCCGCCGACGTCGCCCTGGCCGCCCGACACGGCAACCGTCTGGGCCTACGGACCACCACGGACCGGGCCGACTGGCCGGCACTCCGGGACCGGATCTTCGGCCGGATCGATCCCATCGCGGAAGGTGGCCTGGAGTACCGCCAGTCGTTGGACAACGTCACCGTGTACCGCGATGCGGCCCGCTTCACCGGTGGACGCACCGTCGACCTCGGAGGCACCGAGGTCACCGCGGAGCGGGTGGTGCTGGCCATCGGTGCCCGGACGTCGGTGCCGCTGGTCGAGGGCCTGGATGCCGTCCCGTTCCACACCTCCGACGACATCATGCGGATCGACGCCCTACCGGAGCACCTGGTGATCCTGGGCGGCGGCTTCATCGCCGCTGAGATGGCCCACGTCTTCGACGGCCTGGGCAGCCGGGTGACCATCGTCCACCGGGGCGACCTGCTCCTGCGGGGCGCCGACACCGACGTCCGGCGGTGCCTGACCGGGACCTACGCCGACCGTATGGACCTGCGGCTGGAGACCACCGTCCGGGCGGTGGCCCATGATGGCGTCGGTACGCCGGGCACGTTCACCCTCGACCTCTCCGACGGGACCCGTCTGGAGTGCGACCACCTCCTGGTGGCCACCGGACGGGTCCCCAACGGCGACCTGGCCGACGTGGCGGCGGGTGGCATCGCCGTCGATGAACACGGCTACGTCACCACCGACGAGTTCCTCCGCACGTCGGCCGACGGGGTGTGGGCGCTGGGCGACGTCACCAACCCCGTCCAGTTGAAGCACACCGCCAACGCCGAGGCCCGCCTGGTGGCCCACAACCTCGTGCATCCGGGCGCGCCACGGGCCATCGACCGACGGTTCGTCCCCCATGCCGTGTTCGGACATCCCCAGATCGGCTCGGTGGGCCCCACCGAGCAGGACCTGGTCGACGCCGGCCAACCGTACCTGGTGGCCGTCCGGGAATACGCAGCGACCGCCTACGGCTGGGCCATGGAGGACACCACCGGCTTCGCCAAGGTGCTGGCCGATCCGGAGACCCGACTGCTCCTGGGCGCCCACATCGTGGGCCCCCAGGCACCGACGCTCGTCCAGCAGCTCATCCAGGGAATGGCCGCCGGACAGACCGTCGACGAGATGGCCCACGGGCAACTCTGGATCCATCCGGCCATGCCGGAACTCGTCGAACAGGCGCTCCTGGCGCTCTGAAGCACCCCCATCCCGGCCAGCCGGCCACGATCACCGCAACAGGAGGCACAGGACCATGGACCAACTGGAAGGACGGGTGGCCGTCATCACCGGTGGGGCCTCCGGCATGGGCCTGGCCTTCGCCCACCGGTTCGCGGTGGCCGGCATGAAGGTGGTCCTGGCCGACATCGAGGCCCCGGCCCTGGACGCCGCCGTTGCCGGCCTCCGTGATGCGGGAGCCGATGCGCTGGGGGTGCGATGCGACGTTTCCGACGCCGGTTCCGTCCGCGACCTCGCCCGAGCCACCGACGAGGCCTACGGCGACGTCCACGTGGTCTGCCTGAATGCCGGGGTGGCCACCTCGGGGGCTCTGCACGAGCAGACGCTCTCGGACTGGGAGTGGATCCTGGGCGTGAACCTCATGGGCATCGTCCACGGCCTGGACGCCTTCCTCCCCGGCCTGGTGAACCGGGACGAGGGACACGTGGTGGTCACCGCCTCGATAGCCGGCCACACGGCCTACCCGGGACTCGGCCCCTACTCAGCCTCCAAGCACGCCGCGGTGGCCATCGCCGAGACGCTCCACAACGAGTTGGTCTCAAACGGATCCCGGGTCGGGGCGACCGCCCTGTGTCCCGGCTTCGTGGACACCGGCATCTTCGAGTCAGCCCGCAACCGCCCCGAGCACCTCACCGACGCTCTCGCCGAGCCGGAGTCCGACGACCAACGGGCGGCCCGGGAGGCCTTCCTCGAGATGATCGCCACCGAGGCCCTCAAGCCCGATGCGGTGGCCGACCTCGTGCACGACGCCATCCTGGACGGCACGTTCTGGGTGTTCACCGACGAGCAGCACGTCCCCAACATCACCAGCCGGCATGTCGAGATCGCCCAGCGCCGCAATCCGACCGAGGCCCGGGCCATCATCGAGGACGCCCTGGACTGAGTGCCGGGGTGCCCCGGCCGGCCCCTCAGTCACCCGTGAGGGCACCTTCCACGTACTCCCTGGCCCACCGGTAGTCCGACTTTCCGTTGGGGCTGCGCTGCAGGCGGTCCACGAACACGATCCGCTTGGGGACCTTGTAGCCCGCCAATCCCACGCGGAGTTCGTCCCGGAGGGAGGCCTCGTCGGCCGCCCCGGGGGCCGTCAACTCGACCACCGCGGTCACCGCCTGCCCCCACCGGTCGTCGGCCACGCCCACCACGTTGCAGTCGGTCACCGCGGCCAGCTCCTTGAGGGCCTCCTCCACCTCCTCGGGGAAGACCTTCTCACCGCCCGTGTTGATGCACGCCGAACCCCTGCCCAGCAGCGTGATCGTGCCGTCGGCCTCGACGGTCGCCCAGTCGCCGGGTATCGACCAACGACGGCCGGCCACCATGGGAAACGCCGACTCCGTCTTCTCCGCGTCCTTGAAGTAGCCCACGGGTAGCGGCCAACCCAGGGCGATCTGGCCACGCTCGCCGGAACCCGCCTCGACCTCCCGGCCGTCCTCGGTGAACACCCGGGTGTGCTCGCCCAGGCCGAAGCGGGCCGTGGTCTCCCGCTTGCCGGCGGCCCGTGCCCGGCCCGAGGTGACCTGGCTGGCCATGCCGGTGCCCTCACTGGAACCCAGCGAGTCGACGATGGTGCACGGGTGGTGGTCCAGGAGCGCATCCTTGACCGGTGCGCTGAACATCACCCCCGACGACAGCAGGAGCCGGAGCGACGAGAGGTCGGGGGTCCGTCCCTCGGCAGCCGACCGGTCCAGCGACTCGACCATGGGTCGACCGAAGGCGTCGCCCACCATGGTGATCATGGTGATGCCATCGGCCTCCACCGTCTGCCACAGCTCATCGGCATCGAAGTTCCGGTTGCCCATGGTGGACAGCATCCCGCCGTGGCTGAGGGTGGCCAGGCCGGGGATCCCCGAGGTTCCGTGCATCAGGGGTGCGGCACAGAGTTGGCGGATCTCCCGACCGGCATCGGCCACCCGGCGGGCGATGGCCGCCGCCTCGGCCGCCGTGGACGGCACCGGTTCCCGAAACGGTCGGAACGTGGCCTCCATGGAGCCGAGGAGGTTGGCGTGGTCCCACATCACCGCCTTGGGCATGCCCGTCGTCCCACCCGTGTAGAGAAACCACAGGTCGCTGCCCGAGCGGTCGATCCGGGCCATGGGGTCGGCGGTGACGGCCTCCCGGTAGTCCGTGGCCCAGTCGGGAACGTCGCCCGGGTCACCACCGACCCGGATCAGGATCCGGAGCCCCGGACACCGCTCCCGGACCGAGTCCACCTGTTCGGTGAGCGTGTGGTCGAAGAAGATGGCCTCGGCATCCGCGTTGTCCAGGATGTAGGCCAACTCGTCGCCGGTGTAGCGGTAGTTGACGTTGGCCGGAACGCCCCGGACCTTGAACGCCGCGTACTGGGCCTCCGGGTACTCCGACCCGTTGTAGAGGAAGAGGGCGACCTTGCTGTCGGTACCCAGGCCGTGGCCGGACAGGGTCCCGGCCAGGCGGGACGCCCGGTCGTCGAAGTCGGCCCATGACGTGCGCTGCCCAGCCGCCGAGTGGGCCGGCTGGTCGCCCACCACGTCGGCGATGGCCTCCCATGCAGTGGCCAGGTTCAGCCGTCCGTCGATGCCACCCACGGTCGGCGATGGTACCCAGTTGCCGACGGACACCAGCGTGACGCCCACACCGTCGCTGGGCTCCGGAATGGACCCGGGCCTCAGGGGAGGGCGCCCCTATGCTCGACCCCCGTGGGCAGCACCTTCGGATCCATCTTCCGCCTCAGCACCTGGGGTGAGAGCCACGGCGCCGGCATCGGCGTGGTGGTCGACGGCTGCCCGCCCCGGCTCGCCCTCACCGAGGACGACCTCCAACACGACCTCGACCGTCGACGACCCGGCCAGAGTCGACTGACCACCCAGCGGGGCGAGGCCGACCGGGCCGAGATCCTCTCCGGGGTGTTCGAGGGTCGGACCACCGGCGCCCCGATCGCCATCCTGGTCCGCAACGACGACGCCCGCTCGGGCGCCTACGACCATCTCAGGGACCTCTACCGCCCCTCGCATGCCGACTTCACCTACGAGGCCAAGTACGGACACCGCGACTGGCGGGGCGGCGGCCGCTCGAGTGCGCGCGAGACCATCGGGCGGGTAGCTGCCGGGGCCATCGCTCGACGGCTCCTGGCCGAGCAGGCCGGCATCGAGGTCCTGGGATGGGTGTCCCGGGTCCATGACGTGGTGGCCGACGTGGATCCCGACCTCGTGACGCTCGAGGCGGTCGAGGCTGATCCGACCCGGTGTCCCGACCCGACAGCCGCGGCCGCCATGACGGCGGCCATCGACTCGGCCCGTCATGACGGCGACTCGCTGGGTGGGATCGTGACCTGTGTGGCCCGCGGGGTACCGGCCGGCCTCGGCGCACCGGTGTTCGACCGCCTGGAGGCCGACCTGGCCAAGGCCATGCTCTCCCTGCCGGCGGCCAAGGGCTTCGACGTGGGGAGCGGATTCGACGCGGTGACCATGACCGGCCGCCAGCACAACGACGCGTTCGTCCCCGGCCCCGACGGTCCGGTGACGGCCACCAACCGGTCGGGCGGCGTCCAGGGCGGTATCAGCACCGGTGGTGACGTGGTGGTCCGGGTGGCCTTCAAGCCCACGGCGACCATCGCCTCGGCCCAGGACACGGTCACCGTCGACAACAAGGCGGTCTCCCTGGAGGCCCGTGGCCGCCACGACCCGTGCGTCCTGCCCCGGGCCGTACCCATGGTCGAGGCCATGGCCCTGGTCGTGCTGGCCGACCACTGGCTACGGCAGCGGGCCGTCGACGTCGTCCCCTCCTGAGGCGCCAACCGGCCGCCTCCTCCTGGTGCGTCCGATCCGGCCCGGTGGCCACCCGCTCCCTACACTCGGGGCGATCACCTGCGTGCCACCCAGGAGGCCGACGTGAGCCAGCCCGACACCAGCAACAACCCGGCCTTCCGGTCCGAACGACCCATCCCCTACGAGATCCCCGAGTTCACCGACGTCGCCGACGAGCGTCGACACCGGCAGGAACGCCTTGCCGCGGCCTTCCGGATCTTCGGGAAGTTCGGCTTCAGCGAGGGGGTGGCCGGGCACATCACCGTCCGGGACCCCGAGCACGACGATGCCTTCTGGGTGAACCCGTTCGGCACGCCGTTCAGCCACATCAGGGTCTCGGACCTGCTTCTCGTGGACCACACCGGCGAGATCCTCCAGGGCCGGTACGCACTCAACCAGGCGGCCTTCGCCATCCATTCGGGCCTCCACATGGCTCGACCCGACGTGGTCGCCGCCGCCCATTCCCACTCGCTGTACGGCAAGGCCTGGTCGTCGCTGGGGCGACCGCTGGATCCGATCACCCAGGACGCCTGCATCTTCCACGGCGACCAGGTGGTCTTCGACGACTACACCGGCGTGGTGAACGATCCCGAGGAGGGCAAGCGCATCGCCTACGCCCTCGGCGACCGGAACGCCGCCATCCTCCGCAACCACGGGCTCCTCACCGTCGGCCACAGCATCGAGGCAGCCGTCTGGCGGTTCGTAACCATGGAGCGGTCGTGCCAGGCGCAACTCCTGGCCGAAGCCGCCGGCACCCCGGTGGTCCTGGACGACGAGACCGCCTCGACGACCCATCGGCAGGTGGCTGGAGAGTTCGCCAGTTGGTTCAGCGGCCAGCCGCTGTTCGCCCAGATCCTCCGCGAGCAGCCCGACCTCCTGGACTGACCCTCCGGTCGCTCCCTCAGGGTCGAGAACCCACAAAGGGCAGGTCGACCAGCTCGGCCGCCACCGCGGTCCCCCGCTGGTCCACGGCCAGTGCCGGGCCACCGTCGCCGGGTGACCGGTCGACGGGCAGGAAGGCCATGGCGATCCCGTGGCCCAGGGTCGGCGAGAAGTTCCCGCTGGTCACCTCGGCCACCGGCGAGTCCCCCATCAGGACCGCCTGCCCCTCCCGGGGAGGTCGACGACCCTCGACGGCCAGGCCACGGAGGCGCCGGACCGGACCGGCGTTCCGCTGGGCTTCCAGGGCTGCACGGCCCCGGAACTCGGCCTTGCCCCAACCCACCACCCATCCCAGCCCGGCGTCCAGCGGCGTGATGCCGGGGCCCAGTTCGTGCCCGTGGAGGGGCAGGCCGGCCTCCAGGCGCAGGGTGTCCCGGGCTCCCAGGCCCGCCGGCTCGGCACCAGCGGCGCACAGGGCCGACCAGAGGTCACCGGCCCGGTCGCCCGGCACCGAGATCTCCACCCCGTGCTCACCCGTGTAGCCGGTGCCAGCCACCTCGAGGATGGTCGGACCCCACTCCACCCGGGCCACCCGGAATCGGCCTACGCGGGCCGCCTCGGAACTCACCTCGGCGAGGACCCGTCGGGCTGTCGGACCCTGTAGCGCCAGCAGGGCGCGTCCGGGCCTGACGTCCACGCACCCCGGTAGGGCTGCCACCACCTCGGAGTTGTTGGTGGCGTTGGGTAGGACGACGTAGTCGTCAGCACCCATCCACCAGACGATGATGTCGTCCACCACCGATGCGTCGACGGGGTCCAGCAGATGGGTGTACTGCGCCCGTCCCGGCGCGATCCGGTCCAGGTCGTTGGTGAGGCTCGCCTGCAGCAGGGCATGGGCATCCGGGCCCCGGAGGTCCAGGCTTCCCAGGTGGCTCACGTCGAAGACTGCGGCAGCCGTCCGACAGGCTGCGTGCTCGGCCAGCGTGCCGGCCGGATAGCTGACCGGCATGTCCCATCCGCCGAACGGCACCATGCGGGCCCCGAGGGCCCGGTGCTCGGCGTCCAGCGGTGAGGTCAGGAGGATGCCGGTCATGACACCCGACCGTACCGGGCACTCCCCCGCCGGGCGTCCCGCTGATCAGGCGGCGTGGGTGACCAGGAGTCGTTCGAGGTCGCGGCGGTACAGGACGCGCACCTGGATGCCGGGATGACGTTCCCGCAGGAGGCGAACCTTCCGGTTCTTGCGGGTCACCAGCGACTGCCGGAGCGTGGTGACCTCCAGATACAGGTCATGGTCCGGAAGGTAGAAGTCCGGCGTGAAGGCGGTCCGTGGGTTGCCGTCGGCCCCCGTCTCCAGGACGAAGGTGCGTGGCTCGTACTCCCAGGAGATCTCGTAGAAGTCCAGTAGGTCGGCGACCCGTTCCTCGGATTCGTGGGCGAACACCGGATCCACCGGCGGCGACTCGACCCGGAGTCTCCGTACCTCGCCCACGTGGTCGCCGGCCCCTGCCCGTTCGGTCCCGGCCGACCTACAGGCCGGCCGCCCGCCCCATCTGCCTGCCCTCCTGGTCTCCGGCGGCCTTACGGCCCTCCGGGTACAACTCCACGATCCGAGCGTCCACCTGCTCCTTGACCCCGGACAGCGGCAGGATGTTCAACACGCCCTGGCCGTGCCGCAGGAGGTCGACGATCTCCTCCTCGCCGGTCCGGACCATCACCGAGGTGCCGCTGATCACCAGGTTCACCCGGGTCACGTCCTCGTCCAGATGCTTGGTGAGGTAGGCGAACACCTCCCGGACCAGCTCCAGGCGGATCCCGGCATCCAGCAGGGACTTCACGGCCCGCAACTCCAGCAGGTCCCGGTACGAATAGAGGCGGCGACTCCCGCTTCCCGACGCCCGGGCCATCGATGGCCGGACCAGTTCGGTCCGGGCCCAGTAGTCGAGCTGGCGGTAGGTGATGCCGGCGATCTCGGCGGCACGCTTCCCCGAGAAGCCCTCGGTCTGCCCGGTTTCCGACGGGGTGGGGTTGGCGTTGGTGGCCATTGGGACGTCTCCCTCGCTTCGGGCCCGGCGTTCCATCGGTGGAACTACAGCCCTGTGACTCGTCACAGCGTAGGGAGCGCCATCACCTGACGCAAGGATTTCGCGCAGATGGTGACTTTCCTCGCGCTCAGAGCGCGAATGGGAAGGAAGCCGACCTGCCGTCAGGCCTGGAAGTCGCCGGGGTCGACCGAGTCCAGGAAGGCCCGGAACTCCTCGACCTCTGCCTCGGCGGCCGGGGCATCGTCACCGTCCTCGCTCGGCGGCGGAACGAAGCCGGCCTCATCGACCACCTCCTCGGCGGCGAACACCGGAGCCCCCGTCCGGACGGCCAGGGCGATGGCATCGGACGGGCGGGCTGAGACGACCTCGATGCCGGCCGGACCGCGAAGCGTCACCTCGGCAAAGAACGTCCGCTCCCGCAGGTCGGTCACCACCACCTGTTCGACGGCCACCGAGAAGGTCTCCAACAGGGTGACCAGCAGGTCATGGGTCATGGGTCGCGGCGGATCCTGGCCGGCCATGGCCAGGCCGATGGCCTTGGCCTCCGGCAGGCCGATGAAGATCGGGAGCATTCGCTGGCCATCCGATTCGCGCAGCAGAACCACCGGGGTGTCCGAGGGCAGGACCTCCTGCACCCCCAGGACATCCATGGCGATCATCGGACACCTCCGGAGGACGGGATGGTCGGCGCACACGGCGATGGGAATGACACGTCGGAACCCTAGTTCCGGACCCTTCCCCAGCCCGTGTTCCGTACCGTCTCCACCAGGTCGGAACCGCCCCGGTCCAGGTCGGCCAGGTCGACCTCGACGACCGCCGGCAGGTTGCGGAACTCGCCGCGGTGGTCCAGACCGAAGCCGACCAGGAACGCCGCTCCGGTGTCGAACCCCACGTGGTCCAGGTCCATGGGCAGCACGCGGCGATCGGCCCGATCGAACAGGGCGCAGACCCGTACGTCGGCCGCCCCGTGGGCTGCCAGGTGGCGTCGGAGGTAGTCGAGGCGGAAACCGGTGTCGACCACCCCCTCGACCAGCAGCACGTTGCGTCCGGCCACGTCGATGGACAGGTCCCGGGTGAGGCGCACCCTTCCGCTGTCGGGCACGAACGGGCTGAGGGCCAGGAAGTCCACCTCCACGGGCACCGGGAGGCGTCGGACCAGGTCGGCCATGAACGGGAGACAGCCCTTGAGCACCCCGACCACCACCGTCTCGCCGTCCAGCCAACCGGCCAACTCCTCGGCCAACCCGTCGATCCGCTCGGCGATCTCGTCGGCCGTCCGGTGGAGCCGCGGCGCGGTCACCGCCCCACCGCGCCCAACTCGCGGCGCAGCAGGAGTTCGTGGAGCGCCGAACCGGCATCGGCCAGTTCGTCGACCAGGCCACGGGCCTCGGCCAGCGTCCGGCCGGGCCCTGCACCGTCGGCGCCCACCACCGGACCCATCCACTGCTCCAGCAGGCCGGCCTCCCGCTGGGCAGCCACCAGGTACATGCGGAGGTGCCGGACGTCGAAGCCGTGCTCCACGAAGCAGGCTGCCACCCGGCCCACCAGGACCGCCTCGTCGTCGTACACCGTGCTCGTCCCCGCCTCCCGCCCCTGAAGGAGGCCGAGGCGCTCGAGCTCGGACACCGTGTCCTCGTCCAGGCCGACCATCGCCGCGAGCTCTCCGAGCGACACGCTCACCGATCCCGCCACCACACCACTCCGGCGACCCACCCGGTCGCGGAAGGCCGGCACCACCCCATCGTCCCCGGTGCCCTGTACCGGCTCGTCCAACAGGTCGGCGATGACCCGAAGCGGGAGGTGCCGGTCACGCTGCAGTCGAAGGACCCTCACCAGCCGATCCACGTCGTGGTGTTCGTAGCGCCGGTAGCCACTGGCCGAGCGGGCCGGCCGGACCAGGCCCTCGGATTCCAGGTAGCGCAACTTGGAGACGGTGACGTCCGGAAACTCCTCCTCGAGGAGGGCGAGCACCTGGCCGATCTTCATCGGGCCGGCATCCCCGGGATCCACGTCGGGAGGGCCGGCCGCCTCATCAGCGGCCATGTCGATCAACCAGCCGTGCCGTGGAAGAACACCAGCTTGAACCGACCGATCTGCAACTCGTCGCCATCGGCCAGTTCGGCGGTGTCCACCCGTTGGCCGTTCAGCCACGTGCCGTTCAGCGAGCCCACATCGCGGGCCACGTACCGGTCGCCGATTCGCTCCACCTCCACGTGCCGGCGTGAGACCGTCACGTCGTCGAGCAGGATGTCGGCCTCCCCGTGTCGCCCGACCGACGTCACCGGGGCTTCCAGCCCGTACCGGGAGCCCGCCTTGGGGCCCGACTCGACGACGAACAACCCGCAACCCGACGGGAAGAGTTCCCGATCGTCGCCGTGGGGCACGGCACCAACCGGGTCGAAGGCGTCAGTCGGCTCGTCGTCCGACCCGGGGACCATGCTCAGCCCTCGATCAGCGCCCGGTAGGCCGCAGCGTCCATGAGGTCGCCCTCGGACTCGAGGGACACCTCGCAGATCCAGCCGTCACCGTACGGGTCCTCGTTGACCTTCTCGGGAGCCGACTCCAACTCCTCGTTGACGGCCACCACCTCGCCGGTCACCGGGGCGAACAACTCCGAAACGGACTTGGTCGACTCCACCTCGCCGAACACGCTTCCGGCCTCCATCCGGGACCCCACCTCGGGCGCCTCGACGAACACCACGTCACCCAGGGCATCCTGCGCATAGTCGGTTATCCCGATGCGCACGGTGCCGCCACCGGCATCTCGGACCCACTCGTGGTCGGACGAGTACCGAAGGTCGGCTGGAACGTTCATGTCACGAACCTACCGCCATCCACCGCCCGGCCCGGGAAATTCGGCCCGTCAGGCAGCAGCCCGCCAGTCACGGATCGCCGAGCGGGCCACCGGCACGTAGCCCCAGGCGGCCACCCACGAGATCACCAGACCCGGGATGCCGAAGGTCCACGCCGCCGCCTCGAACGCCCATGCCGCGGTGACCGTCGAGTTGCCGGCCAGGAAGCACGGCACGGCCCACAGCAGGGCGAAGGTGCCCGTCTTGCCCCACCACGTCACATCAATGCGCCGCACCCCGACCAGCAGCAGGACCAGTGCCGCCAGTCCGATCAGGACCTCGCGGACCAGCACGACCACCGCGAACCACGTGGGAATCGAACCATCGGCGACGATGGCCACCAGGGCAACCACGAGCAGGAGGCGGTCCGCTGTCGGATCCAGGACCTTTCCCACCTCGGAGACCTGGTCGTACCGGCGGGCGATCCATCCGTCCACCCAGTCGGTGGCTCCCAGGGCGCCCAGCAGCAGGGCAGCGGCCGTCCGGTCCTCCTGGGAGACCAGCAGCCAGAGGAACCACGGGATGCACCCCAGGCGCACCACGGTGATCAGGTTGGGAAGCGTCCAGACGCCCGCCCAACCGGTCCGTGCGGACCCCGGCGGTGGCGCTGCGGTCTCCGATCCCATCGAGCGCAGCCTACGATCCGCGACGACCAGCGGCCCTGCCGGCCAGCAACCAGCCGGGACAGGACACCGACCAGCACCGGAGGCACCAGTGCCCACCATCTTCACCCGCATCATCGACGGCGAGCTCCCCGGCCGGATCCTCTGGCGCGACGAGACCTGCGTGGCCATGGTCGACATCCGACCGCTCAACCGGGGCCACGTCCTGGTCATTCCCATCGTCGAGATCGACCGCTGGACCGACCTGCCTGCCGAGACCGCCGCCCACTGCACCACGGTGGCCCACGCCATCGGTCGGGCGCAGATGGCCGCCTTCTCCCCGACCCGGATCGGCCTGATGGTCGCCGGCTTCGAGGTCCCACACACCCACCTTCATGTGGTGCCCATCGACCACATGGGCCACCTGGACTTCGCCGGGGCGGACCCCGATGCATCGCCCGCAGAGCTCGATGCGGTGGCCGATGCACTCCGTACCGCCCTACAGGCCGACGGGCACACCACCATCGTCTAGCGCCCGCTCCCCCGGACCCACCGGAACCCCGGTCAGGCCCCCGGCCGTCGCACCCACAGGCGGACGCCCTCACGGTCGAACCGTTTGCGGTAGTCCATGGCGATCAGACGCGACTCGAACTGGCGGACCTCCGGGGCGGTCCACCCGAGGGAGTCCACGTCCACCACCACCACGTCGATCCGGTCGGCCCAGTCAAGACCGGGGAGGAACCCCCGGTCAGGTCGCAGGACATGGGCCTCGAGGCGCTCGGCCACCAGCGGGTACACCTCGGGCGACGCCATGACCCGGGCGTCATCACCGATCAGTACCGACGTGGAGACCCGGGCCACGTCGGCCGGCGTCCGCTTCCCCCAGTCCCATGGCTCCTCGTAGGGCGACGACGCAGCGTCCCTGACGAAGAACACCGTGGCGGTCAGGACGAGCACCATGAGCACCCGCCGATCCACGTGGATCCGGCTGACCCCCCGGGTTCCGATCCGCATCAGGGCATAGGTGGCGGCGATGAAGACGAACGCCAGGGCGGCCACGTCCTGCTGGGGATTGCCGTATCCGGTGTCGGCCACATCGGCCACCAGGTAGAGCACGACCAGCGGGAGGACGGGCAGGAGGTAGCGGGGCCGGACCAGCGGCAGGAACAACGCCGGAGCCAGGAGCAGGAGGACCTTGTCGAATCCGTCCCTGGCGAACAGGTCGCCGAAGAGGCCGGCGGGATCGGACAGCATCCCGAACAGGATCCCCATGGCCCCGTCCCCGTAGTGGGCGAAGGCCCCGAGATGCGGATAGTCGCCGTCACCGACCAGCGGCTGGACCACGAACGACATGACGAGGAACCACGCCAGCCCGAAGGTGGCCAGCGACCACCCGCGTGTCCGGTTGTCCTCGCCCACCAGGACGATCCCCAGGGCGGCAACGGCCAGCCCGAGGTCGGCCCGGGTGGACACCACCACGCCGACCAGTGCGACCAGCCACCACCAGTGGTCGGATCGGGCCATCAGGTACGCCGCCATCAGGGCCGGGATGGCCAGCGCCTCGGGATGGAAGCCGGCCAGGTTCAGGTCGTGGACCGACGGGTGGAGGGCGTAGGCAGCCATCAGGGCCGATGCCGCTCCGATCCGGAGGTTGGCCGGACCGCGGGCGATCCTCCAGATCGGCACCACGGCCAGCGACAGGGCGACCGACTGCAGCACCAGCAGGGTCCCGGCCACCGGAAGCACCCGCAGGGCGTACGCGATGGGCCAGAAGATCCATGCGCCCTGGTCCGCGAAGAGATCGTGGCCGAGGTCGGTGACCACCGGATCCAGACCACGCTCCATCAGGTGGGCAGCCTGCAGGTAATGACCGAGGTCGGAGCCGATCCCCAGGTCGCGGTAGCGCGCCAGGGCCAGGAGCGACAGGATGATGGCCAGCACCAGCGCAGCGAGCCAGGGAATGGCCCGGTCACCGGCCCGGGAGTCGAGGCGGGCCTGCCAACGCAGCATCCTGATGTCGAGCCGACGTCGCAGCGACACCACGGTGGTCACCACGGTCTCACTGGTCCGCTCCAGCGACTGGGCGGTGCGTTCCAGGGACGGAGCAGCCCTCACCAGAGCACCCCCTGGTCCGACGACGTCGCCGGGACCTCCACCGGATCAGCGGGCTGGAGCAGGTCGGCGCCCTTGTTCCGTGCGTCGTTGACCCGACGGTCCACCGGATGACGGGTCAACGTCCCGTCGTCGGCCGGGGTCAGCAGCGCCTCCAGGTCCGAGCGGTCCGAGCCGTCGACACCCAGCCATCCGGGCCACTCAGCCGACTCGAGGACGGCCGGCATCCGGTGGTGTACCGGCGCCAGGTCCCCGTTGGCCGGCACGGTGATGACGCTGCACGTCCGGAGGCCCGGTCGCTGCTCCCACAGCCCGGCCAGCACCAACGGGCTGCCGTCCCGCCGGTGGACGTACCAGGGCTGCCTGACCTTCCCCCCGGGGCCGGCCACGACCGCCGGACCCCATTCGAAGAAGCCGTCCACGGCCACCAGGCAGCGCCGAAGACGGAAGGCCGCCCTGAAGGACGGCTTGTCGGCCACCGTCTCGGCGCGGGCGTTGAACATCCTGTCCCCCACCGAGGGATCCTTCGCCCACCCCGGAACCAGGCCCCAGCGGGCCGTTCCGAGCAGGCGGCGGCCATCCTCGGCAGAGGTCCAGGCCATCGGTAGTCGGCGGGACGGGGCCACGTTGTGGTCGGGACCGTCCAGTACGTCCACGATGGCGTCGGCTCCGAGGTGCTCGCTCAACTCCTCGGGACCCGACGCGGTCACCACACGGCCGCACATGCCGACACCGTACCGGGGGTCGTGCCCGTCATCGGGGCCATGCCCACCCCCGGCGGGGACCACCACCCTCAGGAGAGCGTGCAGTCCCCCGTGGCTCCCCCCACCTCCACCCTGACGACATCGCCGGCGGCTCCCCCGAAGACCGGAACGGCAATGCCCCCGCCCCCCTCAGGCTCGGCCACCGCGATGGCGCCCCGGACGGCGAGCGTCTCCCACTGCGACTCCGCTCCGGGCGCCGCCTCGACCCCGAACCGGATCACCTCGGCCCATCCCAGGCCTCCCTCGTCCAGTTCGACCTCCCCCTGGGGAATGTCGACGGCCAGCATCAGGACCTCCGGTCCGGCGCAGGTGACCCGGGCGACACGTCCCCCGAGGCCACCGGGACAGGCCCCCGTCCCGGCCTCGTGGACCACCACGTCCAATGGACGGAGCGTGCCGGTGGCCACGGTGGCCCGCACGCACCTACCGACCCACCAGCCCTCCGGTCCGACGATGGCCACCTGGCCGCCCCGGTGTTCGAAGACGGTGGCCAGCAGGGATCCCGGCCGGACCGGTAGGTCCCCGGCAGGCACGTCCAGGCGGATGCGGCCCTCCACGGGTCCCTCCCCCCGGAGGACGGCCACCACGGTGTCCGCCACACCGACCAGTCCCGGCTCGGCCACCGGTGGGCCCCCCTCGACCCGCCCCGGGTGCTCGTCGCCTCCACCGGAGCCGCCCCCGCTGGTGAAGCGGAGTGCCCGGTCGGAGCGGTCCTCGGGAGCGTCGACCAGCACCATCCGGGCCCCGTACCCCACGAGGACCAGGAGAACCATCAGCATCACGGCACCCATCGCCCGCTTGCGGAGCCCCACCTGGAACTCTCGCAGCAGGCTGGCCTCGTCACGACGCTCAGAACGGGACCGTGGTCCGAACGCCTCCGACCGGTCGCCTCCGCTGAGCAGGGTGGCCCAGCGGGTCACCGTCCCGTCGGGGAACCGAAGGGCCAGGTCGGCGAACGCCGTCTCCTCCTCGGGCCCGAACAGCAGGAGCAGGTCGTTGTCCTGGAGGAATTCCACCGGGTCGTCCCGGTGGACGAGTTCCCGGTCACCGGCCAGGCGGACCAGGAACGCCCGGATCTGCCGGTCGGCCTCGTCCTCGGTCCAACGCCCACCGGATGGTGCCGGAAGCCCCGCCACAGGCGAGGCCCGGCCGCCGCTCCTCCGGAAGAAGGACGACCGCCGGCCCCGGATCTCCGTCGAGCCCTCGTCGCCCGTCGCAGCCGGAGACCCCTGGGCCACTACCGCCCCATCGACCGTTGGCCGGTCGACGGGCGACTGCTCGATCGGGTCGTCGGCATCCGGCACGGCGCCGACGCTACGCGACCGTGGGGTGCCCTCCCGGGCACCGGGACGCGCCGGTAGCGGCTCGCGTCCGCGTACTCTCCACCCGGACCCAGCCGGGTCCCCCCACCACCATGTCCCAGCACCCCTCCATTCGCCTCCCCGCGGGCCTCGCCATCGTCGTCCCCCTCCTGGTGGCCCTCGTCGCCTGCACGGCTGACGAGCCGACGGGACCGGATGCCCCCGTGGTCACCACGACCAGCGCCCCACCCACCACGACTGTGGCCCCGACCCCGACCAGCCCACCGGCGAGCACGACCAGCCCACCGGCGAGCACGACCAGCTCCACCCCGAATCCCACGACCAGCACGAGCACCACACCGGTCGGAAGCACGACCTCGGCCGCCCCGCCGACCACCGTCACCGAGCCGCTGGATGACGCGTCCACCGGGGTCGCCGATGACGCCGACCTGACGACCGGACAGGAATCCGAGTCCACGGGACCGCTGCCGACCCTGCCCGAGGGGACCGTCTCCGATGGCGTCTACGTCGACCCCCGCGGCCTGCTGTTCCAGAACTTCCAACAGTCGCACGACCGGACCGGCCGGTTCGCAGGCCTCGATGCCTTCTGCCGACCGGCCGATGCCCCACCGGCCGTCCCACAGGATTCTGCGGAGGCCGGGATCACTGCCGGGTCCATCGTGGTGGCCCAGATCGACACGCGGCTCCATGAGTTGGCCAAGGTCGGATTCGCCGTGCCGGTGGGTGAACCGGGCGCCATGGTCGCCACCTTCGTAGACATCGTGAACGAGGCCTGCGGCGGCATCCACGGCCGGATGCTGGACCTCCGGACCATCGAGGTGTCAGCCCTGGGTGGCGGCACCCTCGACATCGACACGCTGCGCGAGGCGGCCTGCCTGGAGGCCGTCGAGATCCACGAGGCGGTCGTGGTCCTGGCCGCCACGGCCGTCCCCGGCACCGTTGCGGGCTGCCTGACCCGACGCCACCGGGTCTCCCACCTCACCGTCCGGGGCATCTCGGACCTGGACCTGACCCGCGGACAGGGCCTGTTGCAGGCCATCGAGGTCGGCGACCGGACCGGCCTCGGCCTGGCCATCGGGGCCGCCATCGAGCGCGGCTTCACCGATGGGGCGACCATCGGGGTGGTGGTTCCGGACGCCCCGCAACGTTCCGACGACCTGATGGCGGCCATCGAGCACGCCTTGGCCGACACCGACCTCACGGCCACCCCCTACCTGGTGGGCTGCGAGGGCACCACCACGTGCCGGGTGGGCCTGGACACCGCGGTGGCCTCCATGGTCGCCGACGGCGTTGACGTGGTCGTCCCCCTGCTCGACATGACGTCCCTCCCGTGGCTGATCCTGGAGATGCTCGCCCAGGAGATGCCCCGGCCCCGGTTCGTACTGTCGGGCCTCGATGGGCAGGGTCTGGACGCGGTTGCCTCGAGGGTCGCCGAGTTCGGGGGACCGGTCGCCGGTGCGTACTACGACGGCGCCCTGGTGGTGGACGGATCGTCGACCGGATCGCAACGACTCGAGGGGGCGGAACGACGACCGTTCGATCAACTCTGCGTGGAAGCCTGGGCCGCGGTCGGGGGCGTCGCCGTTCCGACCGTGGAGGAGACCCTCGATGACGTCCACCGCACGGTGGTAGAGGCCTGCAGCCTCGTCCGCTGGACGGCACGGGCCGTCGAGGCCGCCGGACCCGATCCCTCGAGGTTGGCCATCCAGGTCATGATGGCCAGCCTGGGCCCGGTGGACGTACCGGACATGCGTCCCACCACGGTCGATGGTCGACGGTGGCGGACGGTGCAGGTCCGGCACTACGAGCATCCCTGTGGGCACGGTGTGGGCTTCGGGGCATCGGACGGCTGTCTGGTCCCCGACGGTCCACCGATCGTCCTGGATCGGGCCGGCGTGCCGGTGCCGCCGGACGGGCCGTTCAGCAGGCCACCCGACCAGGTCACGGTCTTCGTGGCCAACGGGTCCAACGTGGGCGGCCTGGCCGGCAGGGTCACCCGACTCCTCCGGTTGGATGGCTACCAGATGACCTCTCCCGGCAACGCCTACCGCTCCTCGCTGTCCACCATCTACTACCGGGACGGCTTCCTTGGTGATGCCAGGGCGGTGGCCGCCGCACTGTCGCTCCCGGCTGACGAGGTCTCCATGCCCGAACCGATCGACTTCGTGTCACCGTCCACCGTGGAGCGGGTACTGGCCGCCGACGTGGTGGTGGTCATCGGCGCAACCGACGCCCGCCGCCTCGACAAGGCCGGCTGACCCGGTTCCGGGAGCGCAGCACCGGGACCGGGAAGCCGGGTTCCGGGAATGCCTGCTCCCCTACCTTGGGGGCATGCGGGCATTGATGGCGCTGGTGGCCCTTTCCATGGGACTCGGGTGTGCCGAGGATCCACCGGCACACCCGCCGGTGACGACGGTGTCGGCCCCGGCAAACCCGTTCGGCACGACGGCATCTGTCGCACCGGACGGGTCGACCCGTAGCCCGTTTGCCATTGGGAGAGACGTGGGCATCGGCGACGGATGGTCCCTGGAGGTCTCCAGGGCGGCAAGGATCCTCCGTGACACCGCTCAGGGTCGGCCAGCCAGGTCCTCCGCCGCCCTCGTCGTCGCCGTCGACCTGGAGATGTCGTTCCTCGGCGAGGGCGAGAGCTTCGCCATGGAGGCCCTCGCCGACCTGAGGGCGGTCGGGCCATCCAGACGCCTGTACCCCTACTACCGGGGCCACTGCACCGACGACGATCTCCTGTGGCAACTGGAATCGCTTGACACCGGGGGTCAGGTCGCCGGTCAGGTCTGCTTCATCGTCGATGCCTCGGATGCCGAGGAACTCGTGATGTTCCTCGACGTGTCCCACGACCGGGAGGAACGGACCTTCTTCTCTCTCCGGTAGCAATGGTCCCGCGAGGCACGTCAGACGGCGCTGCCCCGACAGGCGGGATGGCCGCTGCAGCCACCGCTCGGCTCAGGGACGGACCTCGTAGTAGAGGTTGGTGGGGTCGTCCAGGTCGTGCATGGCGAAGCGGGTGAAGCCCGCCTCGGTCACCATCGACTCCAGCACCGCCGGGTTCATCCCCAGCGTGCCCAACCCCAGTCCGTCCGCACTGGACATGGCCGACGACATGCACGAGGCCACCGATGTGGAGTACATCATGGCCAGCATCGGGTTCTTCAGGTTCCGGGACCAGTCGGGGGACGACTTGATCTCCTTGACCAGCCACGTCCCGTCCGGGGCGATGGCCTGACGGATGGCCCCCATGGCCAGGTCGGGTCGGGGCATGTCGTGCAGGCAGTCCAGCGTCATCATCAGGTCCACGTCGCCCGATGCCGGGACGTCCTCCCCGCCGGCCAGGTGGATGGTCACGTTGTCCACGCCGTCGAAGCGGTCCCGGGCCGCGGCCACGGCCCGCTCGGACACGTCGTAGCCCTCGAAGGTGCAGTCGGGCCACGCGGCGGCCAGCAACTCGATGGCCAGGCCCGTGCCGCACCCCACGTCGACCACCCTGGCCCCGGCGACCAGCCGCTCAGCCACGCCGTCCAGTGCCGGGATGACCGATGGCACCAGCAGGGCCCGGGCCATCGGGGCGAGCATGGCCTCCACGTGCTGCTCGGACCCCGCACCCTGGCCGTCGTAGGTCAGCCCCAACCCGGTCCGGAACGCCTCGGCCAGGCCGTCGGCCACGTCCGGATGGCGGATGTGGGAGAACACGCCTGCGGCGTAGGTCGGTGTGTCGGCCCGGGCCAGCACCATGGCCGCCTCGGGCTCCAGTTCGAACGTCTCGCCATCGGTGGTCACCAGCAGCTCGGCCGCCCCCTGGGCCCGCAACCATTCCTGCAGCCACCGCTCGTGCAGCCCGGTGACCGCCGCCAGGTCCCCGGAGGTGACCGGCCCCGCTCCGTCCAGGGCCCGGTACAGCCCCAGCCGCACGCCCAGGTGGATCATCAGGCCCACCATCTCGCCCTGCTTGTACCCCCAGGTGGCCAGCGTGTAGCGCTTCAGCAACTCACCGTCGATGCCCATGTCCAGCCCCCTGCGGTTCTCCGCCGTCGTGGTCCGCTCAGCCTTCCACGGGCCCGTCGGAAGGGTCCACACGGACCCAGACGCCGCCGTCGTGCTCCACGCACGGCAGCACCTCGAGGTCCCCCTTGCGGTCCCGACGACCGTTGACGTTCTGCTTCCAACCCTCGCCGTCGGTCCCGAACCGCCAGAAATGGGTCAGGCAGACCAGCTCCTCGCCGTCGACCGCCCCCTCATGGGCCAGATGCGACCACTGGTGCGGGCAGCGGGCCTCGGACACGCACGGCACGCCCGAGGTGGTGGCCCACACCACCAGGTCATCGGGGCGGCCATGGCGTTCCAGGGTCGACTCGGTGATGGTGCCCGGCGGGGGCACCGAGTCGGCCACCCGGACCCAGCCCGGCCCCGGCGAGCCTGCCGCCACCGGTCAGACGTCCATGTAGCGGGTCACGGCCACCGCCGAGCCGATCATCCCCACCACGCCGCCGATGACCAGCAACCAGATGCTGGTGTCCCAGACGAAACCGTCGGGAACGGCGAACCCTCGGAACAACGGGACGGCGTCCGACTCCTGGAAGTAGGCCAGGACCCGGTCGTCCACCACGAACAGGGCGGGTACGGCCAGGGCCGCCCCGATCAGGCCATGGATGGTGCCCTCCAGCATGAACGGGATCCGGATGAACCAGTTGGTGGCCCCCACCAACTTCATGACCTCGATCTCCTGACGCCGGGCACCGATGGCGGTGAACACCGTGTTCAGGATCAACAGGGCCGACACGCCGACCAGGACCACCGCGGCGACCAGCAGGGCCTGACTGACCCGGTTGGAGAAGTCCTCGATCTGGCGGATGGCGTCGGTGGCCGTGGCCACCT
>CAYWBE010000001.1:62282-71589 GCA_964456295.1 uncultured Candidatus Nemicrothrix sp. | reverse complement strand
CGGACCATCCGGACCACGCCGAGTTCGCCGGGCACGAGGCCGAGTTGACGCCGGTGGACGTGGTGGCCATCGCGGCGGCCATGGTCGCGCTGGGCCTGGAGGCCGAGGGCAGCCACGAGGTGGTCGGCGGGGTGCCGGCCAAGGTGGTGCGGGCGGTCAGGGTGGCCGGGGCGGCCAGCCCCGCCTGACCCGTCTCAGGTGGTGACCGTTCTCAGGCGGTGACCGGGTCGATCGGAGTGATCGTCCCCAGTGCGGCCTCCACGTCGGCTGCCGCGGCCAGGGCCAGGTCATCCCGCCACTGGTCGGCTACGCACTGCACCCCCTGCGGGAGCCCGTCGGCCACCCCCACCGGGACGGCCACCGACGGGAGGCCCAGCAGGTTCGGCGGGGTGATGCAGGACACGAGGGCGGTGGTCTCGTCCCGGGCGTCGAGGTCCAGGTCGAAGCCGTGTGCGGGCTGGGGTCGGGTCCACGTCGGCATGACCAGTACCGGATGGTCGACGAGGAACAGGGCCCACAGGCGGGCCAGGCGGGCCATCTCAGCGTGTACGAGGCCCGGCGCCATGCTGTCGGCCGAGTAATCGGCGGCCAGGGTGTCGAGCACGTCGGCCAGTTCGGCCGAGAGGATGGTCCGGGCCACCGCCATGACGTCGGCCACGTCGGCGGCCAGCAGGTGGGCCCACAGGTCGGTGCAGTAGCCGACCTCCGGCGGGGTGGCTTCGACGACCTCCCAGCCGGCGTCGTCCAGCGCGGCGGCTGCCGCGTCCACCCCGGAGGTGACCGACGGGTGGACGTCCACGTCAGGCAGCGACCGGACCACGGCGGCTCGCCGGGCAACCTCGGGGCCGTCCAACGGGGCGGTCACCGAGCGGGGGTCCCGCGGGTCACGGCCGTGCAGCACCTCCAGGGCCAGCCGGAGGTCGGCCACCGAGCGGGCCATCGGGCCATCGGCGCGCATCACCTGGGCGGCCAGGCCGGGGTTCTGGTCGTGCTCGAAGGCCGAGTAGGAGGGCAGCCGGGCGTGGGTGGGCTTGAGCGAGGCGATCCCACAGCAGAAGGCCGGGTTTCGCAGCGAGCCGCCGATGTCGTTGCCCAGGCCGAGCGGCGACATGCCCGAGGCGATGGCCGAGCCCTCGCCGCCCGACGAGCCGCCGGCCGTGCGGTCGGGGTGCCAGGGGTTGCGGGTCAGCCCGTGCAGCGGGTTGTCGGTGGTGATCCGCAGGCCCAGCTCGGGAAGGTTGGTGCGGGCGATGGGGATGGCGCCTGCGGCCCGGATCCGTTCGACCAGCGGGGCGTCGGTCGGGGCCACCAACTCGGCGAACACGGGCAGCCCCTGGGTGGTGGGGGTGCCGGCCAGGTCGAGGTTCTCCTTGACCGTGCAGGGCACCCCGGCCAGTGGACCCAGCGGCTGGCCGGCGTCCACCGCTGCGTCCACCGCAGCAGCCGCGGCACGGGCTTCGTCGGCCAGCACCCGGGTGACGGCGTTGCAGTGGTCGTTGACCTCGGCGATGCGGGCCAGGTGGGCCTCGACCACCTCGATGCTGGTGGTTGCCCCGGTGGCGATCATCTGGGCGAGGTCGCCGGCCGTCTTCGTGCAGAGTTCGTCCATGTCAGGTCCTGACCGGGTCGATGGGGGTGATCGGTGGGTGGGCGGCCTCGGCGACCGCCGCGGCGACCAGGGTGCGGTCCTCGCGGTGGCGGTCGGCCATGAATTGCACGCCGAGGGGCACGCCGTCGTCGTTGCAGCCCACCGGCACCTGGGTGGCCGGTAGGCCGAGCATGTTGGCCGGGGTGATCGGGGTGAACACCGCGTCGTACAGGGCCCGGACGACCGTCGGGTCGTCGGACACGTCCCCGTGGTGGGCGAACGGCGGCTGGTACCAGGTGGGCAGCACCAGGACCGGGTGTTCGTCCAGGAACATCGCCCACTGGCGGCCGAGGCGCATCCGTTCGGCGTGGACCTCCTGGGGGGCGACCTCGCCGGCCGGCCAGAAGTCGATCGACGATCGCAACAGGTGGGCGCCGTCAGGGGACATCACGTCGCCGAGGGCGGCCAGGGTGGACGGGAAGTCCTCGCCGACGAGGCGGCCCCACAGGTCGTAGCAGCGCTCCATCTCGGGCGGCGTGGCGTCCACGACCTCCCAGCCGTCGGCGGCCAGGGCCTCGCCGGCCCGTCGGACCGCCTCGAGGGCGTCGGAGTGGATGGGCCCACCGGGCAGGGCGGTGGGCACGGCGGCCCGGCGGACGAAGTGGCCACCGTCGTAGGGCACGTCGACGGTCCGGGGGTCCCGGGGGTGGCGGCCCACGGTGGCCCGCATCATGGCCTCCAGGTCGGCCACCGTGCGGGCCATGGGCCCGGCAACGGCCATCCACTGGCGGCCCAGGAGGGGTTCGGCGGCTGCGGGCGACGTGCCGTGGACCGGGAGGCGACCCAGCGAGGTCTTGGTGGCCGCGATGCCACACGCGTAGGCCGGGTTGCGGACCGACCCACCGAGGTCGGTGCCGACCCCCATGGGGGCCATGCCCGAGGCGATGGCCGAGCCTCCGCCGCCCGACGAGCCACTGGGGGTGCGGTCGGGGTGCCAGGGGTTGCGGGTCAGGCCGAACAGTGGGTTGTCGGTGGCCAGCCGCATGGCCATCTCGGGCTGGTTGGTCTTGGCGATGGGGATGGCTCCGGCGGCCCGCAGTCGACCGATGGTCGGGTCGTCGTCCGGGGCGACGTTGTCGGCGAATGCCGGGATGCCGTAGGTGGTGGGGTGGCCGGCCAGGTCCAGGCCGTCCTTGACGGTGAACGGCACCCCGGCCAGCGGGCCCAGGGGGTCGCCGGCCGCCCGGGCCCGGTCGACGGCGTCGGCCGCGGCCCGGGCCTCGTCGGCCACCACGAGGACCGCGGCGTTCAGCCAGGGGTCCACCTCGTCGATGCGGTCCAGGTGGGAGTCGACCACCTCGCGGGCCGACGCATCGCCGTCGGCCACCAGTGCGGCCAGTTCGGTGGCGCTCCGGCGCCAGAGCTGGTCGGTCATCGTGGCAACCTAGCCAGCCCCCGACGAGTGGAGGAAGGCGACATGGGGCAGGCCGAGACCAACGGGCTGGTCACCGAGTACGAGGCGTTCGGTGACCCGGCCGACCCGCCGGTGCTGCTCGTCATGGGCCTCAACGCCCAGATGACGGTGTGGCCCGAGGCGTTCTGTCGGCAACTGGCCGACCGGGGCCACCGGGTCGTCCGCTTCGACAACCGGGACGTGGGCCTCAGTACCTGGTTCGACCACCTGGACCACCGGGACCCGGTCGAGGCGTTCCTGACCTTCGTGGCCGGCGGCACCGTCGACGCGCCGTACGCCCTGGCCGACCTGGCCGACGACACGGCGGGCCTGCTGGACGCCCTGGGCTGGGCGTCGGCCCACGTGGTCGGGGCGTCGTTCGGGGGGATGATCGCCCAGCGGTTCGCCATCGACCACCCCGACCGGGTGCGCAGCCTCACCTCGATCATGTCCATGCCGAGGGTCATCCCCATGGACCTCGACGTGCTGCTGTCGCTACAGGCTCCGGCGGTCGACCCGACCGACCGGGAGGCCATCGCCGATGCCGAGGTGGCCACGGCCCGCCTCTACGCCGGGACGGGCTTCGCCTTCGACGAGGTCGGGGCACGGGAGCGGTCGCTGGCCAACCAGGCACGGGCCTGGCATCCGGCCGGTGGCGAACGCCAGGCCCTGGCCGCCCTGGCCGACGGGGACCGGCGCGACGCCCTGGCCGCGGTGACGGTGCCCATGCTGGTCGTCCACGGCACCGAGGATCCGCTCATCGGACCCCAGGGTGGGCAGGAGACGGCTGACGCGGTGCCCGGTGCCGAGTTGGTGTGGATCGAGGGCATGGGCCACGAACTCCCCGAGGGGGCGTGGCCCCAGGTCCTGGACCCGGTCAGCGCGCTGGTGGCCCGCGCCGAGGCTGCCCGTGGAGCCCCGGGCGCCTGAGGTTCAGGCCTGGATGACGATGAGGCGGTCCTCGGTCATCTCGTCGACCGTGTAGGCCGGACCCTCCCGGGTGTTGCCCGAGTCGCGGACCCCGCCGTAGGGCATCTGGTCGGCCCGCCACGACGGCGACTCGTTGACGAGCACCGCGCCGTAGTCGAGGACCTCGGCGGCCCGCAGGGCCCGACCGATGTCGTTGGTGAACACCGCGGCCTGCAGGCCGTAGGTGCTGGCGTTGGCCCGGGCCAGGGCGTCCTCGTACTCGGTGTAGGTGGCGATGCCCACCACGGGGCCGAACACCTCGACGCACGACACCTTCATGTCGTCGGTGACGTCGGCCAGGACGGTGGGCTCCAGCACCCCGTCGACCATGGTGCCACCGCACACCAGCGTGGCTCCCGCCGCCGTGGCCTCGTCGACCCAGGCGGCCACCCGGTCGGTCTCGCCGGCGTCGATGAGCGACGACACGTCGGTGGCCGGGTCGGCCGGGTCGCCGACGGTCAGGCTGCGGGCCTGGTCGGCCATGGCCTCGGTGAAGGCCGTGGCGATGTCCTCGTGGACGTAGATCCGCTGGGTCGAGATGCAGGTCTGGCCGGCGAAGGCGAAGGCCGCCATCTTCAGCTTCGCCGCGGCGGCTGCCGGGTCGACGTCGGGCTCGATGACGATGGGCGAGTTGTTGCCCAACTCCAGCGACACCTTCTTGCGGGGGGCCGTGGCCCGGATGTTCCAACCCACGGGCGGCGAACCGGTGAAGGTGATCATGGCCACGTCGTCGTGCTCGACCATGTGGGCCGCCGTGCGGCCCGGGCAGGTCACGACGTTCAGCCAGCCCGGGGGCAGGCCGCACTCGTCGAGGAGCACCTCGGCCAGCAGGATGGCCGTCAGCGGGGTGGACGACGCCGGCTTGAGGACCACCGGGCAGCCGGCGGCGATGGCCGGGGCCACCTTGTGGCACACCAGGTTCAGCGGGAAGTTGAACGGCGAGATTGCCCCGACCACGCCGATCGGGACCTTCCGGATGAACCCGGTCTTGCCCTCGCCGGCCGAGCTGGCGTCCAGCGTGAGGGCCTCGCTGGTCATGGTGCGGGCCACGGCGGCCGAGAACCGGGCCGTGTCGACGGCCCGGGAGGCCTCGACGCGGGCTACGGCGATGGGCTTGGCCGCCTCGGCCGAGATGCTCTGGGCGAACTCCTCGTGGCGGTCGGCCAGGGCTGCGGCCAGCCGGTCCAGGATGGCCGCCCGCTCGTGGGTGGGCAGCGGCCCGGCGGCCAGGGTGGCCTTGGCGGTGGCGATGGCCGCGTCCAGGTGCTCGGTGGTGCCCACCGGCACGGTGCCCAGGACCCGCCCGTCGTAGGGGGACCGGACCTCGTCGGCCTCGGGGGCGTCGACGCGCTCAGCGCCGATGACCATCAGGTGGTGCTGACTCACGGGAGGACCTCCGGGGGGCGCGTCGGACCGCGACAATCTACACTTAGCGGAATACTTTGGATCCGAATGATCGGGTCCGGCCGCCGCAGCGTGGCGGCACCGGATGGAGGAACGCGACATGGGCGAGCGACCGCGGGTCGAGGTGGCGGGGATCCCGGTCTCGGTCGACCACTACGTGGATGGCCGACGGCTCTCGTCGCCCACCACCTTCGAGGACCGCTCGCCCCTGGACTGGTCGACGGTGCTGGCCGAGGTGGCGGCCGGGGACGCGATGACGGCCGACGCGGCGCTGACCGCGGCGACCGGGGCCTTCGAGGCCTGGGCCGCCCTCGGGCCGTCGGGCCGTGCCCCGTACCTCTACCGCCTGGCCGATCTGGTCGACGAGCGGGTGGCCGACATCGCGGCAGTCGAGTGCCTCGACATGGGCATGCGTCATGAGAGCCTGCGAAACCGGGTCATCGGCCGGGGCGCCCGCAACTTCCGGGCCTACGCCGATCTGGCCGAGCGGCACGAGGAACGGACCTGGTCGTCAAACGGCACCGCCAACCGGGTGCAACGCCTCCCGGCCGGCCCGGCGGTGGTCATCACCCCGTGGAACGCCCCGTTCATGCTGGCCACCTGGAAGCTGGCCCCCGCTCTGGCCGCCGGCAACCCGGTCGTCCTCAAGCCCGCCGAGTGGTCTCCGCTGTCGGCCAGCCTGTTGGCCGACCTGGCCCACGAGGCCGGCCTGCCACCCGGCGTGTTCAACGTGGTCCAGGGCATTGGTGCCGACGTCGGCCCGCCCCTGACGACGGACCGGCGGGTGCGGCGCCTGTCGTTCACCGGTTCACCGGAGACGGCGCGTCAGATCGGGGTCGCCGCGGCGGCCAACATCGTGCCGTTCACCGCCGAACTGGGCGGCAAGGGCGCGCTCGTGGTGTTCGCCGACGGCGACGTGGATGCCGCGGCCCGTACGGCGGCCGGCCAGTACGACGACTCCGGCCAGGTCTGCCTGGCCGGCACCCGACTACTGGTCGAGGAGTCGGTGGCCGACGGGTTCCTGGATCGGTTCCACGGCCACGTGGACGCCCACGTCCTGGGCGATAGCCACGACGTCGCCACCACCATCACCCCGATGATCCACCCCGAGCACGTGGCCCGGGTCGAGGGCTTCGTCGAGCGGGCCCGGGCCGCCGGCGACGAGGTGGTTCGGGGCGGTGCCCGGCACGTCCCCGAGTGGTGGACCGGACGCCCCGAAGACGCGCTGTGGGTCGAGCCGACGCTCATCGCCCCGGCGTCCAACGACAGCGAGATCGTCCAGCAGGAGGTGTTCGGCCCCGTCCTGACCTTCCAGACCTTCGCCGATGAGGACGAGGCGGTCGCCCTGGCCAACTCCACGGCCTACGGGTTGTCGGCCACCCTGTTCACCGGATCGGCCGACCGGGCCGAACGGGTGGGTGGGGCGCTGCGGGCCGGTACCACGTGGGTCAACTGCTTCCTGGTCCGGGACCTGACGGCCCCGTTCGGGGGGTTGGGCATCAGCGGCCTGGGGCGCGAGGGTGGTGACCACGCGTTGGAGTTCCACGCGGACCTCAAGACCCTGCAGATCCGGGAGGACACCACCACGTGACCGACCTACTGACCCCGCGCCGGCGGGAACTGGTAGAGCGCATGGCCGACCTCGGCCCGGTCATCGCGGCACGGGCCGACGAGGTCGACCGCGCCGCGACGTTTCCCCATGAGAATTACGCCGACCTGCGCGAGGCCGGGTTCCTGTCCCTGTGCATTCCCGAGTCCCACGGCGGCCTCGGCGGGGACTTCGTGACCTACGCCCTGGTGTCGGAGGAACTGGGTCGGCACTGCGGGTCCACGGCGCTGACCTTCAACATGCACACGGCGACCACCATGCTGGTCGGCCAGATCGCCGACGACCTCGACCTGTCGGTGGAGGATCGGGCCGTCCACGAGCGGCGCCGGGAGGCCCTGTGGCGCGGGGTGGTCGAGGACGGCGCGATCCACTCCCAGCCGTTCAGCGAGGGCCGGGCCCCGGGCGAGACCGCCGGGTTCGCCGTGCAGGCGGTACCCGTCGACGGCGGGTACCTCGTCTCGGGCCGCAAGGTCTTCGCCTCGCTGTCGGACGTGGCCGACCTCCACAATGTGACCTGCATGGTGGCCGGCGACGACCGGGTCCGGTTCCTGGGCGTGCCGGCCGACGCTGAGGGCCTGACCGTCGAGGGCGGGTGGGACTCCCTCGGCATGCGGGGGACCATCTCGAAGAACCTGCTGTTCGAGGAGGCCTTCGTCCCGGCTGAGAACGAGTTCCTGCCCCCCGGTGGGTTCGACCAGATGGCCCGTCGCTGGCCCTACTTCTACACGACGTTGTCGTTCACCTACCTCGGGATCCAGCGGGCGGTGCTGGACTACACGGCGGACTACCTCCGTGGCGACGGCGGGCCGTCGGAACGCCGGGACCTGCCCCAGAAGCAGCACGGCTGGGCCGAGATGCGCCTGGCCTGGGAACGCTCCCAGGCCCTGACCTACCGGATGCTGGGCGAGGTCGGGGTGGACCCGACCCCCGGGCAGCTCCGGCGGGCCTGGGCGGCCACCGTGACGGCCATGGAGGCCGCGCCGGAGATCGCGTCCACCGCCGTGCGGGTGTGCGGCGGCCGCTCGCTGCTGCGACCCAGCGCCCTGGAGCGGATGTACCGGGACGCCCGCTGCGGTGCCACCATGCTGCCGTGGAGCGTGGAGGTCGCCATGGACCGACTGGGCCGTGCCGGCCTCTACGACGACTGATCACCGACGAACCGAGGGGGACGGGATGACCGTGCGATGGCATCGGATCGAGGCGTTCTCGGACCACTTCGCCCGCTGCGCGGTGGTCGCCGGGGAGACGGCCATGGTGCTGGCCGAGGACGAGAGTCGGCCCGAACTGGTCGAGACCGCCGTGGTGGCCCTGCAGCGGCTGGGCGCCGCGGTGTCGACCATGGTGCTGCCCACGCCACCCAACCGGGGTCCGGTGCCCATCCGGTCGACCGGCGCCTCGGTGGCCATTGGCCACCACCGGGCCGTGCTGGCCGGGCTGGCGGCCGCCGACTTCATCGTGGACTGCACCGTCGAGGGGCTGCTGCACGCCGAGGAGCGGCCGGCCATCCTGGCCGATGGAGCGCGGGTCCTGATGCTGTCCAACGAGCACCCCGAGGTGTTCGACCGGGTGGGTCACGACGAGGGCCTGGGCCGGCGGGTGGCCGCCGGTCGGGGGCTGCTGGCCGCGGCCTCGACCATGCGGGTCACCTCGGCGGCCGGTACCGACCTGACGGTGGACCTGGCCGGTGCCGTGGTGGCCGGTTCGGACGGCACGGTGACGGCTCCGGGCGGCATCGCCCACTGGCCCGGTGGGCTGGTGCTGTGCTTCCCGGCGGCCGGGTCGACGTCGGGCACCGTGGTCATGGCCCCGGGTGACGCCAACCTGACCTTCAAGGAGTACGTCCGCTCGCCGGTCACCTGCACGCTGGAGGCCGACCACGTGGTGTCGGTCGACGGCGATGGGCTGGATGCCGAGTTGTTCTCGTCGTACCTTGCCGCGTGGGAGGAGCCTGAGGCCTACGCGGTCAGCCACGTCGGGTGGGGGATGAACCACGCCTGCCGATGGGACGTCCTGCCCATGTACGACAAGGCCGACCTGAACGGCACGGAACTGCGGGCCTTCGCCGGCAACTTCCTGTGGTCGACGGGGGCCAACGAGGTGGCCGGTCGGTTCTGCCGGGGTCACTTCGACCTACCCATGCGGAACTGCACCGTCGCCCTGGACGGTGAGCCGGTGGTCGTCGACGGCACCCTGGTCGACGGACTGGCCTGACGGGGCCCGGGTCAGGCGACCCGGTCGGTCAGGTGCCCCTCGGCCGGGTCAGGCGACCCGGACGGTCAGGTGC
>CAYWBE010000001.1:0-62182 GCA_964456295.1 uncultured Candidatus Nemicrothrix sp. | reverse complement strand
ACCCGGTCGGTCAGGTGCCCCTCGGCCGGGTCAGGCGACCCGGACGGTCAGGTGCCCCTCGGCCGGGTCAGGCGACCCGGACGGTCAGGTGCTTCGTGCCGCTGATCAGGTTGGAGCGCAGCCGGTCGGACTCGTGGACCACCTCGATGTCGGTGGTGCGGGCCAGCAGTTCCTGCAGGGTGATGCGGATCTCCATGCGGGCCAGCCAGGCGCCGAGGCACAGGTGCGGGCCGTTGCGGCCGAAGGCCACGTGGTCGTTGGGGTCCCGCGTCAGGTCGAACCGGTAGGGGTCGGCGAACTTTCGCTCGTCGTAGTCGGCTCCGACCCACCACAGGACGACCTTGTCGCCCTCGCGGATGGTGCGGCCGTGGAGTTCCTGGTCGCTGGTGGCGGTGCGGCGGAAGTGCGTGGTGACCGTGGTCCACCGCAGGACCTCCTCCACCGCGGTGTCCATGATCGACGGGTCGTCCCGCAGCGCCTGCATCTGCTCGGGATGGTCGACCAGCGCCCGAAGTCCCTCGGTCAGCGAGTAGCGGGTGGTGTCGTTGCCGGCCGCCACGAGCAGGGCGAAGAAGTTGTTGAACTCCAGGTCGGTCAGCGGCGTGCCGTCGGTGGTCGGGGCGAGTAGCCGGGTGATCACGTCGTCGTGGGGGCAGCCCCGTCGTTCGGCGGCCGCCTCCTGGGCGTACCGGAACACCTCGAGGCCGGCCGGGCTGCGGAAGGGGATGAGGCGGAACTCGTCGGTGTCGACCCGGTCCACGACGTGGTCGGTGTACTCGGGGTCGGAGTTGGACAGCAGTTGGTCGCCCCAGTCGACCAGCTGGGCGGCGTCGTCGTCGGGTACGCCGAGCAGGCGGCCCAGCATCCGCATGGGTAGGACCCGGGCCACCTCGCTCACGAAGTCGAATTCGCCGAGGGCTAGGGCCTCGTCGAGGATGCCGGCGGTGAGCTCCCGGATGGGGTCCTCGTAGGACTCGACGGTCCGGCGGGTGAAGCCGCGGTTGACGAGGCGGCGCAGTCGGGTGTGGTCGGGCGGGTCGAGCTCCATGAGGGTTCGCCGGGCCTCGGTCTCCTCGGCGTCCATCTCCTCGAGCCGGATGCCCCGGTACGACGTGAAGTCCTCCCAGCGGCGGTTCAACTCGACCACGTCGGCGTAGCGGGTCACGGCCCAGAAGCCCGAGCCGTCCGCCTCGTCGACCCAGGCCACCGGATCCTCGTCGCGCATTCGCTGGAGGGTGGCGTAGGGGGTGCCGTGCACCCAGGTGTCGTGCGACGCCAGGTCGGCGTGGCCGTCGTCGGCGTCGGGCGTCCAGGGGTGGCGGGTGAGGGGTGCCGTGGTGCCGGTGCTCACGACCCCGGGTCCGTCCGGAGGTCGGCCAGCGTGGTGCCGCCGTTCCACGACACGCCGACGCTGCGCCAGTAGCCGGCGATCATCTCGCGGGGGGCGAGTCGGTGGAGTTCCTCGGTCGGGGACTCGAAGACCCGGAGGTCCACGTCGCCGGTGTAGGCCGGGCCGACCTCGGCGTCATAACCCCGCATGGTGACCAACTCGTTGAGCGAGTCGGTGCCGTCGGCCTCGATCGCCGGGAGCAGGCGGTGGTGGAGCATGGGCAGGGCGTTCACGAAGCCGGTGTGCTCGCTGTCTCCGGTGATGGTGAACTCGGCCTCGACCAGGCGGCGGCCGTAGGCCGAGCAGGTGGCTCCAAAGCGGCCTCCGGGCTCGAGCCGGGGGCCGGCCTTCCCGACGGTGACGGGTCGGGTCATCCAGATGTCGCCGAACTTCTTGGGGTAGCCCTGCACGTGGCCGCGGAGCATGGCGTAGTCCTTGTCGACCCAGATGTAGGCGCAGCGGCTGTACGTCTCGCCCTCGTAGGAGCAGCGGACCACGACGAAGCACTCCTTGTACTGGAGTCGGTCGGGGTCGAGCACCTCGTTGAAGTCGTCGGAGCAGGACTGCCAGTCGGCCCAGATGACGGCCACCGCGCCCGGGTCGTCCTCGGCGGGGGAGAGCGGGGCGGGCAGCAGTTCGGCCACGGCGTCCGGATCGGTGCGGTACTCGATGGTGAGCATGTCGCCCGAGTAGTGCCACGGCGGGGCGGGGACCAGCGAGGAGGCGCCGGTGGGGGTGCGGGGGAAGGTGAAGCCCTGGAGGTCGGCCATGGAAGCCAGCGTATCATTTGGTCCCTAACGATTTCCATGCCAAGATGCCGGGACCCGCGGAGGGAAGCGGGACCGGTCGACGGGGAGCAGTGATGGGTACCGACGCAGGCCTCACGCGGGAGACGAGGCGGATCCTGCTGGACGGGTCTCCCACCCCGGTGGCCGTCGACGGCGAGGAGCTGGTGGCTGGCGACGGGCGGCGGATCGCCGAGGCCGAGGCCATCCACCTCCCGCCCAGCGAGCCGTCCAAGATCCTGTGCGTCCACCTCAACCACGTGAGCCGGGTCGAGGAATTCCAGGTCTCGTTGCCCGCCGCCCCGACCTACTTCCACAAGCCCACGTCGTCGCTGAACGGACACCGGGGCGACGTGGTCCGCCCGGAACGCTGCCGGTGGCTGAACTACGAGGGCGAGATCGTCATCGTCATCGGGCGGCCGTGCCGCAACGTCAGCCCCGACGAGGCGGGCGACTACATCGCCGGCTACTCCATCGGCAACGACTACGGCCTGCACGACTTCCGCGACACCGACGCCGGGTCGATGCTCCGGGTGAAGGGGTCCGACACCCTCTGCCCGGTGGGGCCCGGCCTGGTCGAGGGCTGGGACTTCCGGGGCAAGGGCATCCGGACGCTGGTCAACGGCGAGGTGGCCCAGGACGGCACCACCGACGAGATGACCTGGGACATGCACTACCTGGTGGCCGACCTGGCCCGCACCATCACCCTGCTGCCCGGCGACATGGTCTTCTCGGGCACGCCAGCCAACTCGCGGCCCGTGCAGCCGGGCGACGTGGTGACCGTCGAGGTCGAGGGCCTGGGCGCGCTGACCAACACCGTCACCACCGGGCCGACGCCCATTCGCGACGACTGCGGGGCCCAGCCGACGGAGTCCGAGGAGGTCCTGTCCACGGCCCTCGGCGGCGACTGGGAGTTCCGGGGGATTCGCCCCCCGAAGTGGTGAAGGCTGGGCCGGGGAATCAGGTCTTGGTAAATTTAGATTTTGTATGTAAATATTCCATCGTCCGGGTGGGAACCCGGCTAAACGACCCGAGGGGTGTCACCAAATGAAGAAGAAGTCCACGATTGTCCTCTTTTCCGTCCTGTCGGTCCTGGCCCTGGTGGCCTCGGCCTGCGGCAGCGACGACGGCGGTTCCGACGCGGCACCTGCCACCACCGCCGCGCCGGCGACCACCGCCGCTCCGGCCACCACGGCCGCCGACGACGGCGGATCCGACGCCGCTGCTCCGGTTTCCCCGTCGGGTCTGGATGTGGATGCGGTGGTCGCGGCGGATCTGTCGGCGTGTGCGGATGCGCCGTCGGGTGATCCGATCCGTGTGGGGATGGCGATGGACTTCTCCGACGTGGTGGGGTTCGTGGACATCCCGGGTTCGAAGCTGGTGCCGTACGTGGCCGAGTTGATCAACTGCACGGGCGGCATCGATGGTCGTCCGGTGGAGGTCCGTGTCGCCGAGGTCGGCGATGACGCGGCGTTGGCGGCCCAGGAGTTGCTGGACTGGGGTGCCCAGTTCCTGATCGGTCCGCCGTTCGCGGACTTCGCCCTGCCGATCCTGCAGACCACGGGTGGCGGGGTGCCGATGTTCGTGGCGGCGTCGACGGAGCCGACGTTGGCCGATGCGTCGATCAACTCGTACCTGGTGACGTTCGACGACCATGGGCAGTCCTCGGCGGCGGCCCGGTGGGCGCTCGACCAGGGCATCTCGCGGGCGATCGTGTTCACCGAGGGCGAGGGGATCCCCTACACCGGGGTGAACCCGGATGCGTTCATCGCGGCGTTCGAGGCCGGCGGTGGCGAGGTGGTGTCGACCCAGACGTACGTGTGGGCGGCTGACACCGACTTCTCGGCGCAGGTGAACGAGATCGCGCAGATCTCGCAGAACGACGAGGTGGTGTTCTCGGCGGCGTTGGCCTTCCAGGTCACGGCGTTGCGTGGCCAGCTCGAGGGCCAGGGCCTGGACGGGCTGACCTACATCGGGACCGACGCCATGGACGCCACGGGCATCCAGGTGGAGGCCAACAACGAGGGCATCGCCCACACGCCGCACGTGAACATCGTCGCCGGCGACCGCAACGACCAGTTGCTGGCCAGCTACGAGGCGGCGAAGGGCGAGGCGTTGGAGAGCCGCGGGTTCATGCCGCTCTACGTGGACTCGTTGTTCCTGGGCATCCAGGGGATCCTGGACTGTGGCTGTGACGACCCGGCCGGCATCGGCCAGGCCGTGGCGCAGATCTCGGGCTTCGCCGGCCTGTCGGGAGAGATCACCTACGCGGGCACCAACGGCATCCCGCCCAAGGCGGTCCCGATCGCCCGCATCGTCGACGGCGCCGACACCCTCGTCGCCACCATCGGCACCGACTGGGAGGGCGGTGTGACCGCTGCTCCGGTTTCCCCGTCGGGTCTGGATGTGGATGCGGTGGTCGCGGCGGATCTGTCGGCGTGTGCGGATGCGCCGTCGGGTGATCCGATCCGTGTGGGGATGGCGATGGACTTCTCCGACGTGGTGGGGTTCGTGGACATCCCGGGTTCGAAGCTGGTGCCGTACGTGGCCGAGTTGATCAACTGCACGGGCGGCATCGATGGTCGTCCGGTGGAGGTCCGTGTCGCCGAGGTCGGCGATGACGCGGCGTTGGCGGCCCAGGAGTTGCTGGACTGGGGTGCCCAGTTCCTGATCGGTCCGCCGTTCGCGGACTTCGCCCTGCCGATCCTGCAGACCACGGGTGGCGGGGTGCCGATGTTCGTGGCGGCGTCGACGGAGCCGACGTTGGCCGATGCGTCGATCAACTCGTACCTGGTGACGTTCGACGACCATGGGCAGTCCTCGGCGGCGGCCCGGTGGGCGCTCGACCAGGGCATCTCGCGGGCGATCGTGTTCACCGAGGGCGAGGGGATCCCCTACACCGGGGTGAACCCGGATGCGTTCATCGCGGCGTTCGAGGCCGGCGGTGGCGAGGTGGTGTCGACCCAGACGTACGTGTGGGCGGCTGACACCGACTTCTCGGCGCAGGTGAACGAGATCGCGCAGATCTCGCAGAACGACGAGGTGGTGTTCTCGGCGGCGTTGGCCTTCCAGGTCACGGCGTTGCGTGGCCAGCTCGAGGGCCAGGGCCTGGACGGGCTGACCTACATCGGGACCGACGCCATGGACGCCACGGGCATCCAGGTGGAGGCCAACAACGAGGGCATCGCCCACACGCCGCACGTGAACATCGTCGCCGGCGACCGCAACGACCAGTTGCTGGCCAGCTACGAGGCGGCGAAGGGCGAGGCGTTGGAGAGCCGCGGGTTCATGCCGCTCTACGTGGACTCGTTGTTCCTGGGCATCCAGGGGATCCTGGACTGTGGCTGTGACGACCCGGCCGGCATCGGCCAGGCCGTGGCGCAGATCTCGGGCTTCGCCGGCCTGTCGGGAGAGATCACCTACGCGGGCACCAACGGCATCCCGCCCAAGGCGGTCCCGATCGCCCGCATCGTCGACGGCGCCGACACCCTCGTCGCCACCATCGGCGGCTGACCGCCCGTGCTCGAGGTGTCGGGTCTCACGACCGCCTACGGTGAGATCCAGGCACTTCGGGACGCAGACCTGCACGTCGGGTCCGGTGAGGTCGTCGGCCTCATCGGGCCCAACGGCGCGGGCAAGACCACGCTGCTCAACACCATCGCCGGCCTGCTGGCGCCGCGGTCGGGCAGCGTCACCCTCGACGGCGACGACGTCACCGGTCGGCCGCCGGAGGACCTCCTCCGGGCCGGGCTGGCCCTGGTGCCCGAGCACCGACGGATCTTCACCGACCTCACCGTGGAGGAGAACCTCCGGGTCGGTGGGGTGACCGTCCCGGCCGGCGAGCGGGGCGCCCTGCTCGACGAGATGGCCGGGTTGTTCCCGGTGTTGCGGTCCAAGTGGACCACGGCGGCCGGCTACCTGTCGGGCGGCGAGGCCCAGCAGCTGGCCATCGGGCGGGCGCTCATGGCCCGACCCCGGTTGTTGATGATGGACGAGCCCTCGCTCGGCCTGGCGCCGATCCTCGTCGACGTGGTCTTCGAGCTGGTCGAGACGCTGCGGGCCCAGGGGCGCACCCTGCTGGTGGTCGAGCAGAACGCCACCCGCATGCTGGAGGTGGCCGATCGGGCCTACGTGCTGCGAAGCGGCGGCGTGGTGGCCGAGGGAACCGGCGCCGACCTGAGGGCCGACGAACGCCTCTTCGACCTGTTCGTGGGGAGCTGACCCCGTACGCGGGTCCGACATCCGGAGAACCGACCATGGTGGAACTCCTGCAGAACCTGGTCGACGGCCTGGGTCGGGGCAGCATCTACGCCCTGCTGGCCCTCGGCGTGGCCGTGGTGTTCGGGGTCATGCACCTGCTCAACTTCGCCCACGGCGAGATGATCACCGTGTCGGGCTACGCGACGTTCTGGGCTTTGGACGCCGGCTGGTCGTGGTACCTGACCGTGCCCCTGATCCTCGTGGTGGCCGTCCTGACCTCGCTGGTCATCGAGCGGGTGGCGTTCAGTCGGGTCCGGGGGGCCGACCAGTTCACCCTGCTGCTGACCTCGTTCGGCGTCCACTTCGTGGTCTTCGCCATCTTCCTGCTCTACGTCTCGGCGTCGGTGAAGACGTTCCCCCGGCCGGGCTGGGTCACCAACACGTACGCCGTGGGGTCGTTGCGGATCGAGGTCTTCGACACCGTGGTCATCGCCGTCACCCTGCTGACCCTGGTCGGGACGTCGATGGTCCTCCAGCGCACCACCTTCGGCCTGTCGCTGCGGGCCGCGGCGGCCGACTTCGACACGGCCCGCCTCATGGGCATCCGCTCCGACTCGGTGATCCGGGGGGCCTTCGCCCTGTCGGGCCTGCTGGCCGGCATCGCCAGCGTGTTCTGGCTCATGCGGGCCGGGAGCACGGTCCCCAGCGCGGGGATCGACCCCATGCTCAAGGGCGTGCTCGCCGCGCTCATCGGCGGGCTGGGCAGCCTGCGCGGGGCGGTGCTGGGCGGGTTCGCCCTCGGGATGGCCGAGGTGGTGCTCCGCTCCCGCCTGCCCGACTCGGTGGCCAGCCTCACCGAGGGCGTGGTCTTCCTGCTGATCGCCCTCCTGTTCATCTTCCGTCCCCAGGGCCTGGTCTCCGTCGACCATGCCGAACGGGTCTAGGGCCGAGCGCGAGGAGGAGGTCGCCGATGTTCCCCGACCTACGACGCGACGTATTCGTGCCGGTGGCCGCCGGCCTGGTCCTTTTCGGCCTGTTCGTCGGTGCCGGACTCTTCTACCAGGGTGCCCTGGGCGGCCAGGAGCGGCTGGTCACCTTCGCCCTGATCGACGCCGTGCTGGTGCTCGGACTACAGGTCTACGTTGGCAACACCGGGATCCTGTCGTTCGGCCACATGGGCTTCGGTGCAGTGGCCGGCTACGCCTTCGCTCTGATGGCCATCGACCCGGTCGAGAAGGCCAAGCGGGTCTCCGACGCTCCCTTCGGCCTGACCGACGTCCACCTCGGCCCGTGGGTCGGCCTGGCCGTCGCCGTGGCCGTGGTGCTGGTGGTCGGTGCCGTGGTGGGCATCGGCCTGGCCCGATCGGGTGCCGAGTCAGGTGCCGTGTCGGCCACGGTCATCACCCTGGCCCTCCTGTTCGTGACCCACGAGGTGGCCCGGAACTGGCCCGACCTGACCGGGGGCGACCGGGCCGGCCTGTCGTTCCGGATCGGTGGGGCGCTGGACTCCCGGACGCCGCTCTACCTGGCCCTGCTCGGGTCCATCCTGGTGGCGCTCCTCTACGCCCGGAGCCGCGGTGGGCGCATGGCCCAGGCGGCCCGGGAGGACGACCTGGCGGCTCGGGCCATGGGGGTGAACCCGCTGGTCCAGCAGATGGTGGCCCTCCTGGTCTCGGTCTCGGTGGTCTCGGTGGGCGCCGGCCTCCGGGTGTACGAGAAGGGCTCGATCCTGCCCAGCGACTTCTTCTTCAACCTGACGCTGGTCACCCTGGTGATGCTCATCGTGGGCGGCCGGCGAAGCGTGACCGGGGCGCTGCTCGGGGTGGCCGTCATCACCGCCGGGCGGGAGTTGGCCCGCCGCATGGGCCAGGACGGCTTCGAGCTGTTCGGCCTGGGCCTGGACGACGCCCCGCTGGACTGGATCTTCCGCGAGAACCTGAAGACCGTGTTCCTCGGCGTGGCCATGCTGGGCTTCATGGTCTGGCGGCCCGACGGACTGCTCGACGACTGGGACCTGGACCGTTGGTTGCACGCCCGCCTCCAGCGGTGGCGGGGTCGTGACGCGGCGGTGCCCGCGGTGCCGGGCGTCGTGTCACCCGACGATGACGACGTCCTGGTGGTGGAGGCCGCCACGGTGGCCTTCGGCGGGTTTCGGGCGTTGGACGGGGCCGGCCTCGAGGTGGGCCGCCATGAGGTGCTCGGGGTGATCGGACCCAACGGGGCGGGGAAGACCACCCTGCTCAACGTGGTCACCGGCCTGGTCGGCGCCGACTCGGGGCGGGTGGCCCTGGGCGGCACCGACCTCTCCGGGGCGCCGTCGCACCGCATCGCCCGCAGCGGCCTGGTCCGGACCTTCCAGAACCTGCGGCTGTTCGGGTCGCTGACCGTGCGGGAGAACGTCGAGGTGTCGGCACTGGTGGCCTCGTCGAGCCGCCGGCACCGCCCGCCGCCCGACGTGGACGGCCTCTTGGTGGCCGCCGGGCTGTGGGACGTCCGGTTCCGTCGAGCCCGCGAGCTCGACTACGGGACGTCGCGGCGCCTGGAACTGGCCCGCGCTGCGGCGATGTCCCCGTCGTTCCTGCTGCTGGACGAGCCGACGTCGGGGATGAGCGACGCCGAGTCGGAGGCCATGGTCGACCAGGTTCGGCGAATGGCCGGGTTGGTGGGCGCCGGGGTGGTGGTCATCGACCACGACCTGAACTTCATCACCGGCATCTGCGACCGGGTGACCTGCCTGGACGCCGGCCAGGTGATCGCCACGGGCACGCCGGACGAGGTCCAGGCCCATCCGGCGGTCCGGGCCGCCTACCTGGGGACGTCAGGCGGCGGCTGACCCGCCGGCCCGGCGCACCAGCCAGGCGAACAGCGGATCGTCGGCTCGGCCGGGGAGCATCTCGGGGTGCCACTGGACGGCCACCATCGGCAGGTCGGCGTGCTCGAGCCCCTCGACGGAGCCGTCCTCGGCCCGGGCGGTGACGACCAGCCCGTCGCCCAGTTCGTCGACCGTCTGGTGGTGGAGCGAGTTGACCGGGCGGTCCTCGCCGTACAGCCCGCCCAGTACCGAGCCGGCGGTGAAGTCGACCCGGTGCCACTCGGTGTCCACCGGCTCGGCGAAGCCGGAGTGGCTGGGGACGTCCTGGTGGAGGGTGCCGCCGGCGTGGACGTTGACGACCTGGAGGCCGCGGCAGATGCCGGCCACCGGGAGGCGGTCGGCGTAGGCGGCGTCGAGGACCGCACATTCGTGTTCGTCGCGGAACGGCTCCGGGGGGAAGGCATCGGTCGTCGAGGCGTGGCCGTAGCGGGCCGGGTCGACGTCGGCGCCGCCGGTCAGCAGCACGCCGTCGAGGCGGGGGACGAGGTCGGTGGGGTCGACGTCCAGGGGCAGGTGGACCGGGATGCCGCCGGCCTCCAGCACCCCGCGGCCGTAGTCGGCGTAGTAGAGGTCGACCGGCATGTGGGCCAGCACGTCGAGGTTGCCCACCAACTGGTCGCCGCGCTTGCGTCGCCCGGTGATCCCGATCAGTGGTCGTCCCATCGGTCCTCGTCCTCCCCGGGAGCGTCCGGCTCCCTCGAAACCCCGACTCCCCAGATCTTGCGGGACGGCCGTCAAATGAATAATGTATTCAAAGTTGCGAGAAGGGTGGCAACCGGCCCCCTGGTGACACCGAGAGGACCCGTGGAGCCCACCACCGTCCAGGAAGGCGTGGAGCGGGGCGACGTCGACCGTCCATCACGGTACCCCGCTCGCACACCCGCTTCCAGACGGCGGGGCGTCCTGGGCGAGGAGGTCGTCGACTACGTCCGCGAGTTGATCCTGACCGGCACCCTGCGCTCGGGCGAGAAGGTCGACCAGCAGGCGATCAGCGAGGCGCTCGACGTGAGCCGCAGCCCCATCCGGGAGGCGCTGGTCGTCCTGAGCCGCGAGGGCCTCGTCGAGTTGACTCCCCGCCGGGGGGCGTCGGTGGCCCGCCTGTCACGGGAGGACATCGTCGACCACTACGCCCTCTTCGGCGTGGTGGCGGGACGGGCCGCCGCCCTGGCCGCCGAGGGCCTCGACGCCGAGGGCCTGGCCGAGCTCCGCGACGTCCACGCCAGCTTCCTGGCCGCGGGGTCCGACGGCGGTGCGTTGGACCCGGACGACCTCCAGCAGCTCAACCACGACTTCCATCGCCTCATCAACCTGGCCGCCCCGGGACGGACCCGCTGGCTCCTGCGCCACCTCGAGCACTCCGTCCCCACCAGCTACTACGAGTTCGCCGACGGATGGAACCGCGTCGCGGTCGAGCACCACGCGGCCATCCTCGACGCCATCGCCGCCGGCGACGTCGAAGAGGCACGTCGGGCCATGGAGGCCCATCTCCAGGCCAGTGGCGAGGCGGCGGCCGCCGAGCTGGCCGCCCGTGGCTTCTTCGACTCGGACGACGACCCCGAGGCCGACCTCGGGGAGGGTGTCGGATGATCGCCGGCGCCCAGCCCACCGACCGCGATGACCTGGACGTCATCCGCACCGAGGTGCGTCGACTGGCCGACAAGTACGGCTGTGAGTACTGGCGGGGCCTCGAACCCGATCGGTATCCCGAGGAGTTCGTGGCCGACCTGACCGCCCACGGCTGGTTGGGCGCCCTGATCCCTGAGGAGTACGGCGGTGGCGGCCTGGACCTCACCGGCGCCTCGGTGGTCCTCGAGGAGATCGCGGCCAGTGGCGGCAATCCGGCGGCCTGCCACGCCCAGATGTACGTCATGGGCACCGTGCTCCGCCACGGCTCCGAGGAGCAGAAGTCGAAGTACCTGCCCCGCGTCGCATCGGGCGAGCTACGGCTCCAGGCGTTCGGCGTCACCGAGCCGGCCGCCGGCTCCGACACCGGGAGCATCCGGACCCGGGCCGTGCGCGACGGCGACGCGTGGCGGGTCGACGGCCAGAAGATCTGGACCAGCCGAGCGTTGTACTCCGACCTGATGGTGCTGCTGGCCCGGACCACGCCGGCCGAGGAGTGCGAACGCCACACCGACGGCCTGTCGGTCTTCCTCGTCGAGATGCGCGACGACGACGGTGGGCTGGCGCCCGGGCTGACCATCAACCCGATCCCCACCATGATGAACCACAACACCACCGAGGTGTTCTTCGACGACCTGGTCCTGCCCGCCGATGCCCTCGTCGGCACCGAGGGCATGGGGTTCCGCCACGTCCTCGACGGGATGAACGCCGAGAGGATCCTCATCGCCTCGGAGTGCATCGGCGACGGCCGGTTCTTCCTGGAGCGGGCCTCGGCCTACGCCTCGGAGCGGACGGTGTTCGGTCGCCCCATCGGTGCCAACCAGGGCGTCCAGTTCCCGCTGGCCCGGGCCTACGCCGACCTGCAGGCCGCCGACCTCATGCGGTACCGGGCCGCCGAGCTGTTCGACGCCGAACGGTCCTGCGCCGCCGAGGCCAACATGGCCAAGATGCTGGCCTCGGAGGCCTCGTGGGCGGCCGGCAACGCCGCGCTCGACACCCACGGCGGCTTCGGCTTCGCCGTGGAGTACGACATCGAACGGAAGCTCCGGGAGACCCGCCTGTACAAGGTCGCTCCGATCAGCAACAACCTGGTCCTGACCTACCTCGGCGAGAAGGTCCTGGGCATGCCGCGCAGCTACTGATGGGGGGCTCATGATGCGTGCCGTGGTGTGTGACGGGGTGGGGGCCGACCTGCGGCTCGCCACCGACCACCCCGAGCCGGTGGTCGCCGACGGCGGCACGATGCTGGAGGTGACGGCCTGCGGGGTGTGCCACAGCGACCTGCACGTCGTCGACGGCGACTTCCCCAGCCCGCTGCCAATGGTGCTGGGCCACGAGGTGACCGGCGTCCACGACCGGCTCGGTTCGGTCATGCTCTACGCCCCGTGGGGCTGCCGGGCGTGCGCCCAGTGCGCGGACGGCGTCGAACAGGTCTGCCCGGACGCCACCGAGGCCGGCCTGTTCGCCGACGGTGGCTACGCCCAGCGGATGGCCGTGCCCTCCGAGGACTACCTCTCCCCGCTGGACGGCCTCGACCCGTTCGCCGTGGCGCCCCTGGCCTGCGGTGGCCTGACCTCCTTCCGGGCCGTCGACCATGGGCTGCCCGTCCTCCGGGAACGGGCCGCCGGCCACGGCGAACCGCCCCGGGCCATGGTCATCGGAGCCGGTGGCCTCGGGCAGTACGCCATCCGCTACCTGCGGGCCCTGACCGACGCAGAGGTGGTGGCCGTCGACCTCGACCCGACCAAGCAGGCCACGGCGCTCGAGGTCGGTGCCCACGCCTCGTGCGGCCCGGACGACGACCCGGGCACCGCCGACGTGGTGCTGGACTTCCTCGGCGCCGAGTCGACGATGGCGTTGGCCGCCTCGTCGGTCCGCCGCCGCGGCCTGGTGGCCATCGTGGGCCTGTTCGGGGGACGCATCCCCTTCGGCCTCGGCGCGGTGCCCCACGAGGCCCACTTCCTGTCCAGCTTCTGGGGCTCGCGGGCCCAGATGGACGAGCTACTCGGTCTGGCCCGGCGGGAGCCGGACGTCGTCGGCACCGTCGAGGTCCTCGGCCTGTCCGAGGCCCAACGGGCCCACGAGCGCCTCCGGGCCGGCGACGTGCGAAGCCGCCTCGTCCTGGATCCCACAGGCTGATCGACCAGTCCATTCGAACCACGAACCCGCCCCACCGACCACCCGCCAGATCGGGGCCGACGCCCCGGGGAGCAGAGAGATGACTCAGATGAACCTCAACACCTTCCTCACGAAGTGCAAGGAGACCGGCGTCCACACCGTCGAGGTGGCGGTGGTCGACACCTTCGCCCACCTGCGGGGCAAGAGGGTCCCCGTGGACCGCTACTTCGCCGAGGTGGCCGAAGGCGGGGCGGCCATCGCCGACGCCATCTACATCCTGGGCATGGACGACGACATCGTCGAGCACGCGACGGTGAACATGGACAGCGGCTTCCTCGACACCCGCATCGTCCCCGACCTGGAGTCCCACCGGCTCCTCACCCACCGGCCCGGCTACGGCCTCGTCTTCTGCTCCAGCCTCGACGAGCACGGCACCGGCCCCCACGAGTTGTCCCCCCGGGACCTGCTGGCCGCCCAGGTGGAGAGGTGCCGGGTCCTCGGCGTCGACCCGGTGGTGGCCACCGAGCCCGAGTTCTACCTGTGCACCGTCGGCGACGACGGGGCCTGGACTCCGGTGCGTTCGTACATCAAGTACAGCTCGCTGACCGACGCGCCAGACCTGGAGGTGGTGCTGGCCGACATGCGGGCCGGACTGGCCGGGGCGGGCATCGAGGTGGAGTCGTCCAACCAGGAGTACGGACCGGGCCAGATCGAGGTCAACACCGGGCCCACCGACGCCATGCGGGCCGCCGATGACTTCGTGCTCTACCGCTCCGTCGTCAAGCAGGTGGCCGAGCAGCACGGGATGCGGGCCACCTTCATGCCCAAGCCCTTCACCGAGGATTCGGGCTCCGGCCTCCACGTCCACACCAGCCTGCGGGCCTCCGACGGATCGAACGCCTTCGCCGACAGCGACGGCGCCCCCAACGAGCCCATGGGCCACTGGGTGGCTGGCATCCTCGAGCACGCTGAGGCCCTCGTCCTGCTGGGCGCCCCCACGGCCAACGGCCCCCGGCGGATTCGCCCCTACAGCTTCGCCCCCACCCACGTGCACTGGGGCCTGGACAACCGGTCGGTGTTGGCCCGGTGCATCGTGGAGGCCGGCTCGTCCGCCAACCGGGTGGAGTTCCGTGCCGCGGGAGCGGACGCCAACCCGTACCTGCTGATCGCCGGGCTCCTGGCCGCCGGGTGCGACGGGGTCGAACGCTCTCTGGCCCTGCCGCCCATGTCCGAGGGCGACATGTACGACGACCCCGGCGACTGCACGCCGCTGGCCACCACGCTGACCGGGGCGATCGAGGCGTTCGAGGGCAGCGCCCTGGCGTCGATGCTGGGAGACGGGTTCTCCCGCAGCTACGCCTCCCTGGCCCGAGTCGAGGAGGCCCACGCGGCGGAGAACAACCCCGACCCCGACGACGTGAACGACTGGGAGCGGGCCCGCTACCTGGAGTTCAGCTGAGCCACCGGCTCGGCTCCGTGGACGAGAGGACCACCATGGCGGAGACCTCGAAGGGGCCGGCCAGCCCGGCCGACATCGCCAGCCCGTCGATCTACCTGGAGGGCATCCCCCACGAGGGCTTCGCCGCCATCCGGGAGGTCGACGGCCTGGTCTGGCACCCCTACGGCGACCAGGGCGAGCGAAGCGGCTTCTGGGCCGTGACCCGCCACGCCGACGTCCGGGAGGTGTCCAAGAACCCGGACGTCTTCTCGTCGGCCATCGGCCACACCAACCTGTGGGACCTGGAGGCCGACGCACTGGAGGCCCGTCGGTCGCTGATCGACTCCGATGCCCCCGACCACACCCGCCTTCGCCGCGTGGTGTCGAAGGCCTTCACGCCGCGCACCACCCGCACGTGGGAGGGGATGGCCCGCGGGATCGCCGCCGAGCTGGTCGAGGGATACGTGGCCGACGGTGGGGGCGACTGGGTGGAGAAGGTCGCCGCCCCGCTGCCCATCCGGGTCATCCTGGCCATCCTCGGCGTCCCGGCCGAGGACGCCGAGTACATGGTGGAGCTGACCAACTACCTGGTGGAGGGGACCGGCGAGGGTTCGACGCTGCCCGACGACGCATACGGCAACGCCACGCCGACCCGGCTCCTGCCCTTCAACAGCCCGGCCAGCCACGCCCTGTACGAGTACGCGGAGAAGATGCGCCAGTTGCGGATGGCCGAGCCGGGCGACGACCTGGTGACCGGCCTGCTGGAGGCCGAGGCCGACGGCGAGCGCCTGACCGCCGCCGAGTACCGCAACTTCTTCCAGCTCCTGGTGTTCGCCGGCAACGAGACGACCCGCACGGCGATGATCCACGGGGCCATGGCCTTCGCCGAGCATCCCGACCAGTGGGAGCGCCTCCAGGCGGACACGTCGCTGGTCCCCGCTGCGGTGGACGAGGTCATCCGGTGGGCCAGCCCCATCCTGCACATGCGTCGCACGGCCAGCCGCGACGTCGAGCTGGCGGGGACCCGGATCGCCGAAGGCGACAAGGTGGTCATGTGGTACGCCGGGGCCAACCGGGACCCCGAGGCCTTCGACGACCCGGACCGGTTCGACGTGGGCCGCCAGGACAACCCGCACTTCGCCTTCGGCGGCGGCGGCCCGCACTTCTGCCTCGGCGCCTTCCTGGCCCGCATGGAGGTCCAGGTCCTGCTGGAGGAGATGCTGGCCCGTGACGTGGTCCTGGCGCCCGGCGCCCCAGCGGAACGCCTGGCCTCCAACTTCGTCCACGGCGTGTCGGCGGTCGAGTTGGCGGTGGCCTGATGTCCGGACCGGACGGGACGGGCGGGGAGCGGGTGTCGATGGCCGTCGACGAGGACCGGTGCATCGGCATCGGCCAGTGCGAGCTGCTGGAGCCCGACGTGTTCCGCCTCGGCGACGAGGACGCCATCTCGCGGGTGGTCGACGGGGCCGACCTGCCTCGCGCCCGTGCCCTCGAGTTGGTCGACCGCTGCCCGAGCGGCGCCATCTCCATCCGGGAGGACTGAGGGGCTCCATCCGGGAGGATCGAGGGCCGCCGGCCCTCGGCCGTGTCGATTCCTGGTTCATTATCGTATACGGTATGCGGACATGGGGGAGGGCGTGAAGGAGATGGTGAGCGACCGGTTCGGCCAGGCCGTCACCGTCGACGATCCGTCCACCGTGGACGGGTGGGACCGGGCCATCGACGAGGTGCTCGACTTCCGCGGCGAGCCGGACGAACGCCTCCACGGCCTGACCGCGGGCGACGACCGGTTCGTCATGGGCCTCGTGGTCACCCTCACCGGAGCGGTCCTCGGGGGCGAGGACCCGCAGTCGGCCGAGGTCCAGGACGACCTGCTGGTCCTCGAGGCCCGGAGTCGCGGTGCGACGCCACGCGAACGGGAGCACGCCACGGCGGTCACCACGCTGGTCGCCGGGGACTTCACCGCGGCGGCCGCCCGTTGGGACGACATCGGGGCCCGCCACCCCCACGACGTGGTGGCCACGAAGGCCGCCCACGACCTCTACCTCCACGTCGGGGACGACGTCCGGCGACTGCAGGCCACCACCGCGGTGATCGGTCGCCTCCGGCCCGGCGATCCGGGCTACGGCGTGGCCGCCGGCCAACACGCCTTCGCCCTCGAGGAGGTCGGTCGCTTCGCCGACGCCGAACGCTTCGCCCACGTGGCCCTCGAGGTCGACCCCGTCGACGTCTGGGCGATCCACGCCCTGGCCCACGTGTACGAGATGCAGGAACGCACCGCCGAGGGCGTGGCCTTCCTGCGCGGCACCCGCCCCGAATGGATCGAACGGGACCACCTGGCCCTGCACATCGAGTGGCACCTGGCGCTGCGGCTCCTCGCCGACGGGGCCTTCGACGAGTGCCTGGCGCTGGTCGACGAGCGGCTGCCCGACACCGACCGTGCCTTCGGGCTGGCCGACCTCACGTCGCTGCTCTGGCGCCTGGAACTGGCCGGCTGCGACGTGGGCGACCGGTGGCCGGCGTTGGCCGCCGGATGGCGTGGCCAGGACCAGCTGCACACCACCGGGTTCCTCGACCTGCACGCCGCCCTGGCCTTCGCCGCCTGTCCGGACGATCCGGGGGCCGAGGCGTTCTGGCACGGGCTGGAGGCCTGCCACCGCGGGGGCGGCTCCCAGAACGCCCGGATCTTCGACGAGGTGGTTCGCCCGCTGGCCGTCGCGGTCCGCGACCACCGGTCCGGTCGCCACGACCGGGCCGCCGCGGCCATCGCGGCGCTGGCCGCCGACACCCACCGGGTGGGCGGCAGCCACGCCCAGCGCGACCTGCTCGCCCGGACGGGTGCCGCCTCGCGGCGCCTCGCCGACCAGTCGACCACCACGGAGGCCCCTGCGTGACCACGATCGAGCGATCGGCGGTCCGGTCCGACCTGGCCGACCCGGCCACCTACGACCGGGGCATCCCGCACGAACGGTTCGCCGAACTGCGGGCCACGCCCGGCCTGGTGCGGAATCCGGACGGGCCGTGGGGTTCCGCCTTCTGGTCGGTCACCCGCCTCGACGACCTCGTCGCCGTCTCCCGGGACACCACCACCTTCTCGTCGGCGGTCGGCCACATCCAGATCTACGACGTGGACGAGGACGTACGCGACGCCCGGGCGTCCATGATCGACCTGGACCCGCCCATCCACACCCGGTTGCGACGCCTGGTCAGCTCGGCCTTCACCCCGAAGCACGTCCAGGACTACGTGGGCGACGTACGGCGGCGCATCGGCGGGCGGCTCGACGCCCTGGAGGCGGCCGGGGGCGGCGACTGGGTGTCCGAGGTGGCGGCCCCCATCCCCATCGGCGTGATCTGCGCCCTCATGGGGGTGCCCGAATCCGACCACGACCTGATGATCGAGATGACCGACCACCTGGTGGAGGGCACCTCGTCGGCCGAGTTGGACCCCGGCGCCTACGGAAACACCAAGCCGCTGCGGGAACTCCCCTTCAACAGCCCGGCGGCCTTCGGGGTCGAGGAGTACGCCCGTCGGGCCCGCCGGGACCGGTTGGCGAACCCCCGCGACGACCTCCTCACCCAACTGGCGGTGGCCGAGGTGGACGGCGAGCGGCTCACCGAGACCGAGTACGCCCGTTTCTTCCAACTGATGATCTTCGCCGGCAACGAGACCACCCGGTCGGCCATGGCCCACCTGGCGGTCCACCTGGTGGAGCACGAGGACCAGTTCGACCGGGTGCGGGCCGACGGCGACCTGCTGGACGGGGCCGTGGAGGAGGTGGTGCGACACGCCTCGCCCATCCTCTACTTCCGCCGCACGGCCACCGTCGACACGGTGCTGGCCGGCACCGAGGTGGCGGCGGGCGACAAGGTCGTCATGTGGTACGCCAGCGCCAACTTCGACGAGGCGCACTTCGCCGATCCGCGGGCCTTCGACGTGGGACGACCCCGGGTCCCGGGCCACGTGGCCTTCGGCGGGGGCGGCGCCCACTTCTGCCTCGGCGCCTCGCTGGCCCGCATCGAGCTGGCCGAACTGGTGGCCGAGGTGCTGCGCCGCGGCCTGCGGCTGCGGCTGGCCGGTGAGCCGCAGTCGGTGTCGTCCAACTTCGTGAACGGCGTGGCCCATCTGCCGGTGGAGGCCTCCCGGTGAGCGGGGGCGGGTCGGTGCGTCCCCTCGACGGCCTGCGGGTCGTCGACGCGGCGACCATCCTGGCTGGACCGTTCGCGGCGTCGGTCCTCGGCGAGTTCGGAGCCGACGTCGTCAAGGTCGAGCAGCCCGGCGTGGGCGACCCCATGCGGCGTCTCGGCACGGCCGGTCCTGAGGGCGACACCTGGTGGTGGTTGAGCGACACCCGGAACAAGGAGAGCGTCGAGGTCGACCTGCGAACCGACGAGGGGGCCGAGGCGTTTCGCTCGATGGTCGACCGGGCCGACGTGCTGGTCGAGAACTACCGGACGGGGACCATGGAGCGGTGGGGCCTTGGCTTCGAGGACCTGCGGGCCTCCAACCCCGGCCTGGTGCAACTGTCGGTCAGCGGCTACGGCCGCACCGGCCCGCTGGCCGCCACGGCCGGCGTGGCCCGCATCGCCGAGGCGTTCACCGGGTTCGCGGAGCTGACCGGCGAGCCGGACGGCGCCCCCGCCCTGACCGGCTCGTCGGGCCTGGCCGACTACGTGGCCGGCCTGTACGGGGCCCTCGGGGTGATGCTGGCCCTGAAGGCACGCGAGGCCAGCGGCCGGGGCCAGTTGGTCGACGTGGCCCTGTACGACGGGATCGCCCGCGTCCTCGACGAGCTGGTGCCCCTCTACGCGGCCACCGGCATCGGGCGCGACCGGATGGGGCCCGACACGCACCGGTCGGTGCCCCACAGCAACTACCGGACCGTCGACGGCCGGTGGCTGACCATCGCCTGCACCAACGACCGGATGTTCGACCGCCTGGCCGGGGTCATGGGGCGCACCGACCTGCTGGACGACGACCGCTTCGCCACCAACTCGGCCCGCATCGCCAACCGGGAGTTGGTCAACATGGTGGTCGGCGACTGGGTGGCCACCACCCCGGTCGACGGCGTGGTGGCCGGCTGCGAGGGTGCCGTGGTGCCCGTCGGCCTGGTCCGGACCGTCGGTGACTACCTGGCCCACCCGCAGGTGGCGGCCCGCGACTCGGTGGTCACCGTCGAGCATCCGACGATCGGCCCGATGACCGTGCCGGGTGTGGTGCCGCGACTGTTGGAGACACCGGGGGCCATCCACCGCCTGGGCGCTGTGCTGGGCGAGGCGTCGGCCGCCGACATCCTGGAACGCTGGACCGACGTGGTCGAGGGTCGCGTCGGGAACGAGGAGGACGAATCGTGAGTTGGCACCTGACCGAGGAGCAGGAGGCCCTGCGGGCCCGGGCCAGGGCGCTGGCCGCCGAGGTGGTGGCCCCCAGGGCCGCCGAGGTGGACCGCACCGAGGAGTACCCGTGGGACGTCGTCGAGGCGCTCCGTGACGCCGGGTTCACCGGCATGACGGTGCCCGCCGGGTACGGCGGCCCCGGCCACTCGTTCCTGGACGCCGTGCTGGTCGTCGAGGAGATGGCGCGTGCGTGCGGGGTGACCGGGCGGATCGCCGTGGAGGCCAACATGGGTGCCATCTCGGCCGTCATGGCCTACGGCACCGATGCCCAACGGAGGCTGGCCGCCGGCATGGTGCTGGACGGCGACAAGCCGGCCATCTGCATCACCGAACCGGAGGCCGGCAGTGCGGCCTCGCAGATGACCACCCGGGCCGACCGCCGTGGCGACTCGTTCGTCCTGAACGGCGGCAAGCACTGGATCACCGGTGGCGGCGTGTCCCGCCTCCACCTGGTCTTCGCCCGGGTCTTCGACGAGGACGGAACCGAGGAGGGGATCGGCGGCTTCCTGGCCGTCCGGGGCGAGAACCCGGGCCTGGTGGTGGGTCGCCGAGAGCCGACCATGGGCCTGCGGGGCATCCCGGAGACGGAGATCCTGCTCCGGGACATGGTGGTCGGGCCCGACATGGTGCTGGTCCCGCCGTCGGGGTTCGGGCGCGGGTTCGCCGAGCTCATGAACGCCTACAACAGCCAGCGGGTGGGGGCGGGCACGGTGGCCCTCGGCCTGGCCGCCGGCGCCCACGACCGGGCCGTGTCCTTCGTGAAGGATCGGGAGCAGTTCGGCCGACCGGTGGCCGAGTTCCAGGGCGTCCAGTGGATGCTGGCCGACATGGCCATCCGCCTGGAGGCGGCCCGGAGCCTGACCTGGAGGGCCGCCGCGTCCCGGGGACCCGACGGCAGCCCGTTCCCGGACCCGTCGATGGCCGCCCAGGCCAAGGTGTTCACCTCGGAGACGGCCATCGACGTGGCCAATGACGCACTCCAACTGTTCGGGGCCGCCGGCTATTCACGCAACAACCCGATGGAGCGGATCTGCCGGGACGTCCGGATGTTCACCATCGGCGGAGGCACGGCCCAGATCCTTCGCACCGTGGTGGCCTCGAGGGTGCTGGACATGAAGCTCCCCCAGGGTCGGGGCGGGTTCCTCCCGCGGGAGGACCCCCCGTCGGAGCCGGGTTCATGAGCCCGGCGACCGTTCCGGCCGCGTTGGTTCCCATCGGCGCCGGGGCGCCGAGCCTGGCCGAGGTGGCGTACGAGAGGATCCTCGCCGCCGTGCTGGACGGCGGCTTCGGTCCCGGCGACCGGCTCATCATGGACCGCTTGGCCGAGGACCTCGGGATCTCCCGGACGCCGGTGCGCGATGCGCTGCGGCGGATGGAGTCCGACGGCCTGGTGGAGGCGGCCACCAAGGGATTCGTCATCCGGACCCCCGGAATCGACGACGTGCGGGCCATGTACCAGGCCCGGGAGCCGGTGGAGGGCTGGGCGGTCCGGATGGTCGCCGCCCGTTCCGACGAGGCGGCCGGACCGATCACCGCGGCGTTGGACCGGCTGGCCGAGGCCTCGGGGACGGCCCTGCCCGGGTCGGAGGCCTACCGGGCCAACCGGGACTTCCACCGGGCGGTGGTGGAGGCAGCGGGGAACCCGGTCGTCGTCGACTGCTTCGACGCCATCTGGGGCCGCGGCCTGGCGGCGCTGTCCTTCGCCGAGTCGGCCCGGCACGGCACGACGGTGGACGTCGACGAGCACCGCCTGCTGGCCGACGCCGTCCTGTCCGGCGACCCGGACCGGGCCGAGGCCGAGATGCTGGCCCACATCCGTCGGGGCGTCGGTTCCGTCTGAGGGATCCCGGCTCGCGGGCGCTCCCTACAGGTACGGCAGGTAGAACGCCTTCTCCCAGTCGGTGAACTCGTCGCGGGCCGAGGCCTCGTCGCCCACCGCCTCGACGTACTTGCCCACCTCGGCTTCCTTGATGGCCACCAGCTGGTCGACCAGCCCCCGCCCCAGGGCGTCGGCGAAGGCGTCGTCGGCGGCCAGCGCCTCGAGTGCCCCACCGAGCGAGTCGGCCACGAACCGGTCGGTGCAGGCCTCCTCCAGGGCGTCGCCGGTCTCCGCATCGGGGCAGTCCAGCCCGGCCTCCACGCCGAGCCGGGCCGCGGTCAGCACGGCGGCCACCGTGGTGTGGATGGGCGACGTGGCGTCGGGCATCCGGTTCTCCAATCGGGTCGAGTCGTCCCGCTCCGGGTTGACCCGGACGGTGGCGCACCGGTGGTCATGCCCCCAGTTGGCCCAGTAGCCGGACATCTGGCCGGGTCGCAGGCGCTTGTAGGAGTTGACGCTGGGGGCGCACACCGCGCCCATGGCCGACAGGTGGTGGAGCTGCCCGGCGATGCACTGGCGGGCCAGGTCGGACAGGCCGTCGCCGCCGGTCGGGTCGAGCAGGGCGTTGTTCCCGTCGCCATCGACGAGGCTCAGGTTGACGTGCACGCCGTTGCCGCCCCGATCCATGAGGGGGCGGGGGAGGAAGGTCAGGAGGTGGCCCATCTCGTAGGCCACGTCACGGGCCATGGTCCGGAACAGGAACGCCTCGTCTGCGGCCGCCAGGGCGTCGTCGTACCGGAGGGTGAACTCGAACTGGGCGGCGTCGAACTCGGCGTTGACCGACTCCATCCTGAAGCCCACGGCGTCGGCCACGTCGTGGATGGCCTCGGCGATGCCCGCCGGGTCGTTCATCGGCCCGGTGCCGTAGACGAACGAGCCGGGGACGTCGTAGGGGTCCCAGCCGCCCTCGCCGTCGGGTTGCAGCACGAACGCCTCGTACTCGATGCCCACCTTCGACGTGTAGCCGAGCGCCTCCCAGGCGGCCACGGCGTCCTTCAGGACGTTTCGGGGGGCGAAGGGGACCGGCTCGTCGCCCTCGACGAGGTCGCCGACGACCACGCCGACGCCCTCCTCCCAGCCGTCGCGCACGCCGTCCATGTCGATGGTGCACTCCATGTCGGGAAAGCCCTCGAGCATGCGGGTTCCGGGCGCCGGGATCAGGTCGCGGTCGTACAGGAGGGTGAACACCGACATGGAGTGGCGGGTGCCCCGGTGGGCCAGGTCGGGCGGCAGGTACTTGCCCCGGGGGAGGGCCAGGTGGTCGGGCCAGAGGACGCGGATGCGGCGGTGGTCGGTCATGGTCGATTCCGGGGTCGGTGGCCGCCGACGGGCGTCGGAGCCGGGGTGAATTTCGTTTGGATCCGAAATGTAGTGTGCGTCCATGCCCCGCGCCTTCGCCGCCGGAGACGACGAACTCGTCGAGGCCGAACGGCTCATCCGGGACCGGATGGCCGGCCTCGACCTCGACCTCTTGTCGCTCGCCGCCGTCTCCAACGTGTTCCGGACGGCCACCGCGGTCCGCAACCACATGGAGCGCGACGTCCTGCGTCCCCACCGCCTGTCGTGGAGCGCCTTCGTGGTCCTGTTCGTACTGCGGATCTGGGGTCCCCAGGAGTCGCGGGACCTGGCCGCCGAGGCCGGGATCTCCGGAGGCACCCTGACCGGGGTGCTGGACACCCTGGAGCGAAAGGGCATGGTGGAACGCCGGCCCGTCCCCGCCGACCGCCGACGGGTCGAGGTGGTCCTGACAGGGCCGGGTATGGGGGTGGTCGACGAGGTCATGCCGGCCTTCAACCGCGAGGAGGCCCAGGTCACGTCGGCGCTCACCGACGACGAGACGGCCGCCCTGGCCCGCCTGCTCCGGAAGGTGCTGCGGACCGTCGAGGACCTCGACGACCGGTGACCGGCGAGCGGTTCTGGCCGCACGACGAACGGTTGCTCCGCTCCGTCATGGACTGGAGTTGGAGGCGGATCGTGGGTGGGCAGGACCCGCAGGCCCGGGCCCGTCCAGCCCACGAGCTGGCTGCCGACCTGGGCGACACGGTGGTTCCCGAGGGCATCGGGGGCCACGAGGCGCTCCGCCTCTTCACCCAGGTGATGGTCCCGGCCACACGGGCCCAGGACAACCCAATGAACCTGGCCTACGTACCCGCCGCGCCCACCGAGGCCTCGCTCGTCTTCGACCTGGCGGTCAGCGCGGCGGAGATGTTCGCCGGGACCTGGGAGGCCGGAGCGGGGGCCATCGCCGCGGAGAACCAGGCCCTGGCCTGGCTGGCCGCCCTCGCCGGCTGGCCCGACACGGCCGGCGGCTGCTTCGTCTCCGGGGCCACCATGGGCAACCTGAGCGCCCTGGTGGCCGGCCGGGAGCGGGCCCGGGACCGGGGCCTCGGGCCGGGCCCCTCGGGTCGGTGGCGGTTGGCGGCCACCGGTGACGCCCACAGTTCGGTCCGTGCCGCGGCCCGGGTCATGGACTGCGACGTGCTCGAGGTGGCGGCGGACGAACGGGGTCGCATGACGGGTGACGCCCTGGCAGCCGTCCTCGATGCAGCCGCTGAGGCGGACGGCGTGTCGGGCGCGTTCGCCGTGGTGGCCTCGGCCGGGACGACCAACTCCGGGGTGGTCGACGACCTGTCAGGCGTGGCCGACGTGTGTCGGGAACGGGGCCTGTGGTTGCACGTGGACGGGGCCTACGGGGGCGCGGCCCTGGTCGCCCCGTCGGTGGCCCACCTGTTCGCCGGCATCGAGCACGCCGACTCCTTCGTGGTCGACCCCCACAAGTGGCTGTTCGCCCCCTACGACTGCTGCGCGCTGCTGTACCAGGAACCGGAGCACGGCATGGCTGCCCACTCCCAGTTCGCCGACTACCTGGAGATGGTGGACCGGGCCGAGTGGAACCCGGCCGACCTGGCCGTCCATCTGACCCGTCGGGCCCGGGGCCTGCCCTTCTGGTTCTCCCTGGCCACCCACGGCACCGACCGGTACCGCGAGGCCGTCGAGACCGTGCTGGCCACCACCCGGACCGTGGTCGACGAGGTGCGGGCCCGGGACCACCTGGAACTCGTCATGGAGCCCGACCTGTCGGTGGTCCTGCTCGAGCGGGTGGGCTGGGAGATGGCCGACTACGAGGCCTGGTCGGTCCACCACGCCCGGGCGGGAACCGTGTTGTGCCTGCCCACCCGGTGGGAGGGTCGTCCGGTGCTGCGGCTCTGCTTCGTGAACCCGACCACCCGGGCGGCGGCGGTGGCCGCGGTGCTGGACGGCCTCGCGGACGACCCGCCGTCCCCGGCGCCCGATGGGCGCAGGAGGGCCTGAGCCCGCCGCGTTTGAATCATTAGGGACCAAACGAATAGGCTTCGGACATGGGTGAGATCGTCGGAGCGGCCGTGGTGTCGCACGTGCCACCCATCGTGCTGCCGCCGGAGGTCCGCCTCGAGCTCAACGACGGCGAGGAGATCGACCTCGTCCCCGGCCTCCACCGGATGCGATCCGAGTGCCTCGACCCGTTGGGCGCCGACACCTACGTGGTGTTCGACACCCACTGGTTCAGCCTGATCGAGATGGTGGTGGCCTCCCACGAACGTCGGACCGGCCACTACACCTCCGAGGAACTCCCCCGCGGCATGTCGGCCATGCCCTACGACATCCCCGGCGATCCCGAGTTGGCCCACGCCCTGGCGGACGCGGCCCCCGACCACGGGACCTGGATCTCCGCCGTCGACGACCCCCATCTGCCCATCCACTACCCGACGGTCAACCTGCTGGGCTTCCTGCAGGGCGACGAGCGCTGGCTGACGACCAGCATCTGCGGCACGGCTGGCGCCGAGGACTTCCTCCTGTGGGGCCGCATGCTGGCCGACGCCGTCGCCGGGTTGGATCGCCGGGTCGTGCTGCTGGGCTCCGGCGGTATGAGCCACCGCTTCTGGCCGTTGCGGGAGTTCCGCGACCACGAGTCGTCCGACCCGGCCAACGTGGTCACCCCGGAGGCCCGGGCCGCCGACGAGGCCGTGGTGGCCGCCTGGGAGGCTGGCGCCCACGCCCCGGTGATCGACGGCTACGACGACTACCGGCGCCACGCCCCCGAGGGCCTGTTCGGCCACTACCTCATGATGGTCGGGGCGCTCGGAGGCCGGGACTGCACGGCGAAGGGCGTCCGGTACTCCGAGTACCAGTCGACGGCCGGCACCGGCCAGGTCCACATGTGGTTCGGTCGCCCCGACGACGGCTGGACGGCCTGACCGCACGGTCCGACCTCCAGGGGATCAGCCGCCGGCCCCGTCCCCGTCGAGGAACCAGTCCACGAGGGTGTCGGCCCGGACCCGGTTGCCCTCGGCATGGGACTCCGACTCGGCGATCAGCGCCCGGGGATCGACGTCGTGTCGGCGAAGGTCCTCGGCGCCGCCCCCCTCGATCCAGAACTGGGCCAGGCGGGGCGTGATCTCGGGATGGAACTGGGTGCCCACGCTGCGCCCGATGCGGAACACCTGGGGGGACACGGCGTTGCGGGCCACCTCGACGGCACCCTCGGGCACGGTGAAGCAGTCGTAGTGCCATTCGAACCACGGCCCGGTCGGCACCACGTCGGGGAGGTCGGACTCGATCATCTGCCAACCGAACTCCGGGGTGTCGGTGCGTGACACGGTGCCGCCGAGGGCAACGGACAGGACCTGTCCGCCGAAGCACAGACCGAGCACCGGGATGTCGGATTCGTGGGCGATACGGACCATCTCGACCTCGCGGCCCAGCCACGAGGCGATGGCCTCGTCGAGCACCGACTGCGGCGACCCGGTCACCACCACGACGTCGTAGTCGGTGGGGTCGGGGAACGGGGTGGTCGACACCGGGTCGTCACGCTCCTCCATGACCCGGAACACCTCGAGCTCGTAGCCACGCTCCACAAGGCGTGTGCCGACACCCTCGACGGGACCGTCCTCGTCGTGTTCCACCACCAGTGCGCGCTTCACGGGGCGGGATCCTACGATCGGGCAGGTCGTGGAGCGTGGCCGGGGCCGGGCCTGCCGGTGGTGCCCCGGGTGGCGACCTAGCGTGCCGACGTGGCCGACCCGACAGATCCGACCGGGCCGACCGGTACGTCAGGGCCGATGGCGCGGATCCCCCCGGCGACCGGAGCCTTTCCCGTCCGGGAGGGGAACCTCGTGGTGCCGCTGGTCGACGGGGCGGTGGCCTTCGACCGGATCGCGGCGGCCGTCGAGGCGGCCACCAGTTCGGTGTGGGTGTGCGTGGCCTTCGTCGAGGTCGGGGCCCGGTTCCCCGGGGGGCCCGGCTCTGTCGGGCAGCGGGGCACGTTCCTCGACCTGATGGACGCCGCGGCGGCCCGGGGGGTCGACGTCCGGGTCCTGTTCTGGCATCCCCTGGGCCATGCGGCCGGAGCCGACGACACCTTCCCGGGTGATGCGTCGTCGTCGGCATTGCTGGCCGGGCGGGACACGGCGTGGCAGGCCCGGTGGGACGCCGTCGGGTGGCAGTGCCAGCACCAGAAGGTGTGGCTGGTCGACGCCGGGACCACCGACGAGGTGGCCTTCGTGGGTGGCATCAACATCACCCGGGGGTCGATGGCCGGGCCGGACCACGGCGAGCCCGACCCGTCGCTGGGCTACGAGCGGGGCGAGCGGTACTCCAACATCCACGACGTGCACTGCGGGGTGCGGGGGCCGTGCGTGGCCGACGTGCACGAGAACTTCGTGATGCGTTGGAACGGCGCTTCGGAGCGGGGTCGTGCCCACGGGTCGTGGCCCGCCGGCGGCACGGTCGACCTGTCGGCCCGTCCGGTCGACCTGGCCCCGGTCGAGGCGGGTCCGACGACGGCCCAGGTGCAGCGCAGCGTCCTGCCCGGCCTCTATCCGGAGCTACCGGACGGGGAGAACTCGGTGCGCGAGCAGTACCTGGCGGCCATCGCCGGTGCACGGGACTACGTCTACATCGAGGACCAGGTCCTGCTCAGTCGGGTGGTGCTGGCGGCCTTGCGCGAGGCGCTGGAGCGGGGCGTGCTGGTGATGGCGTCGGTGCCCGGCGACCCCATGCCCGAACTGGCCGCCGCTCGGGCCCACCCGGGGATCGCCGCCGGCTACGAGGCCCTGGCGTCGTTGGCCGCCTACGACGGGTTCTGCCTGTCGGCTCCGGCGGTGCGACGACCGTGGGGCGTCGAGGAGGTGTACGTGCACGCCAAGACGGCTGTCGTGGACGACGTCTGGGCGACCATCGGGTCGACCAACCTCGTGTTCAGTTCGTTCCAGGGCGACACCGAGATGAACCTGTCCTTCTGGGACGCCGGTTCCGGGGCCGGTGCCGTCGCCCGGTCCCTGCGGGTGCGTCAGGTCGACGAGCAGGGGGGTTTCGACTCGGAGGCCATGGACGGCCGGACCGCGCTGGCCCGCCTGATCGGGGTGGCCCGGGAGAACGCGTCCAGTCGGGCGGGCGGTGGGTCGTGGAACGGCTTCGCCTGTGCCATCGACCCCGCCGGCTGGGCGACCTGACGGGGCGACCTGACGGGGCGACCTGACGGAGTGACCCGACGGGGCGCTGCCTCGACCCGTCCTCCACCTCCCTCCGCGGTCCTGTCACAGGGCGCGCCTACGTTCGGCACATGGAAACTGCACTGGTCCTCGTCGCCGTCTTCTCCGTCCTCGTCACGGTCGTGACCGTGGTGTGGGCCCTCCGCCGGCCCGCTCCGGTCGGCCCGGGCGGGGCCGAACCTGCATCGCAGATTGACGCCGCGGCGCTGGTCGCCCAGATCGGTGCCGAGGTCCGGGCCCAGGTCGGGACCCAGGTGGCCGAAACGGCGTCGGCGGCCCTGAAGCACAACAACGACCAGTTCCTGACCCTGGCCACCGAACGGATGGGGGCGGTCCACGAGCAGACCCGCGGGCTGCTCGGTCCGTTCGGCGAGCAGATGAAGAAGTTGGGCGAGACGGTGGGCCACCTCCAGGCCGCCCACGAGAAGGAGAAGGGCGCGGTGGGGGCCATGACCCTGCAGCTGGGTCGGCAGATGTCGGACCTGCAGACCAGCACCACCACCCTGACCGAGGCGCTCCGTTCGTCGTCGGCCCGGGGTGCCTGGGGTGAGAACCAGCTCCGGAACGTCATCGAGTTGTCGGGCATGGAGCCGTACTGCGACTTCACCGAGCAGGTCACGGCCGAGAACCGGGCCGGTGATCGGATCCGGCCCGACGTGAAGGTCCGGCTTCCCAACGGCGCCCAGCTGTTCGTCGACGCCAAGGTTCCCCTGGACGCCTACCTGCGTGCCCAGGAGGCCACCGACCAGGCGGTGGTCGACGCTGAGTTGAAGGCCCATGCCGGGGCGCTGAAGGCCCACGTCAAGGCGCTGGCCGGGAAGAAGTACTGGGAGGCCGACGGTGAGCCGTCGCCCGAGTTCGTGGTGCTGTTCGTGCCCGGTGAGTCGTTCCTGGCCGACGCGCTGCGGGCCGACCCCGGGCTGCTCCAGGAGGCCATGACCCAGCGGGTGCTCCTGGCCTCGCCGGTGAACCTGCTGGCCCTGCTGTGGGCGGTGGCCGGGGGTTGGCAGCAGGCCCGGTTGGCGGAGAACGCGAGGGAGATCGCCGAGTTGGGCACTGAGTTGTACGACCGGGTCGGGACGCTGCTCGAGCACGTCGACAAGACCGGTCGCGGCCTGGGAACGGCGATCGGCGCCTACAACAAGTTGGTGGGTTCCGTCGACGACCGTCTGATGCCCACCATGAGGAAGTTCCCGGACCTGGGGGTGGGCAGTGGCGAGTTGGCCTTGCCGACGGACGTCGAGGTGGTCCCGAGGGACCTCCGGGCAGCCGAACTGCCGACTCCGGCTGACGAGGTCGACGCCGACAGCTGAGCCCGGCCGCCCTGCCCGGGTAGCGATACGGCCCTACGGCGGGCCTGTCACGGGTCCGTGACAGGTCTGTGACGGCCCTGTCACAGCAGTTCCGTACGTCCCATGCGAGGGACGACGCCACGTCTGCCGAACAGGTGATGCGTGGGGTGGACGCCTGCAGATCCCCGTCGTTTCAAGGGTCTTCGAGGAATGTCACACCCCATCGTCATTCTGGAGGCACGTCGGGGAACGACTCTCCGGTGTGATTGGCGAAAGGGAATTGGCGAGGAATGGCGAACAACGGAATGAATGGCGGCTCCGGCCGCGGCGATCGGGAGCAGGTGGCCGATCTGATGCGTCGCATCGTGGGTGGCGATGATGCGGCGTTCTTCACGCTCATCCAGGAGCACGGGCACAGGGTGCGCTTCGTGGTCCGGCGGGTGCTGGAGGACATGGGCCGGCGCGACATCCTGCGCGACGAGGACGAGATGACCGGTCTGGTCAACTGGGCCTGCCTGGTGATCCGCGACCGGGCGGCCGGTTGGTCCCCCGACGGTGGGGCGATGCCGTGGACGTGGGCATCGATGGCCATCCGGGCCATGGTCTACGACGCCGTCGGCCACCGGGTGACCGACCTCGACGACGGGTCGTTCGACGAGGGGGAGGATGCCGGTGGTCGTCCACCGGCGCCGGGTGAGTCGACCGGTGAGGACCGGGTCGTGGAGGACTTCGTCCGCCTGGCCTGCCGCCACCCGTTCGTCCGGCTCCTCCTGGACACGTTGCGCGAGGTGGCGTCCGAGCGTGACTACGAGGTGGTGCTGGAGTACGTGGTCCAGCGGTCCAACGGCGACCCGTCGCCTTCACACACCGTGGCCCGCGAGTTCCGGCTCAGCCCCGACAACGTCCGGCAGATCTTCTCGCGGACCCGCCGGAAGCTGCTGGCCGCCATCGACGACGACCCGTCGCTGGTGCCGTTGCTCGAGATCTGGTGGTTGGCCGCATGATCGGCGACCGGGGGGCGGGCGACCGACGGGCTGGCCCACCGGGCATGCCCATGGAGATGACCCACGCGGTGCTGGGCCTGGCCACCCGCTACCGGGAGGCCGGACTGGTCCACCCGGTGGCCGCGGCCACCGCGGTGGCAGCCCGGGGTGTGATCGGGACGGATCGTGCGGCCTTCGCCGAGCAGCACGGACTGGACGAGGAACTGGTCGAAGACTGTGAGGCTGGCCGGGTTCCGTTCGCTGCCCTCCCCGATGCGGTCGGCGCGCTGGTCGAGGGCTCGGGGTACGTCTGTCTGCTGCAGTTGGCCGACCTCGACCGCGAGGTCCGACGTCAGGATCGACGGGTCGAGGCATTCCGGCAGGCCGCGTTCTCGTGGGCCCTCGACCAACCCGCCGACGGTGCCGGGGCCACGGGGCTGCGGGCCGTTCCCGATGACCGGGTGGTCGGCATGCGCTCCCGGCGGAGACCAGGGGCGGCGGCATCCTCCGGTTCGGGGGCGCCCTGGCGCTCGGATGGTGCCGCACAGCGCATGATCCACGAACTCCTCTACTCGAGGCCGGTGGAACTGGGGTGACCCTGGGGCCGGTCGGCCGATTTCGTCACGTCCGGTCGGTACAGGTCAGGCATGGCGAACAACATCGACCCCCTCGGCCCGGGGCCGGACTACCGGGACCATGGCCTCCCCAGGCCTGACCGCGTGTACCTGGCCGAGGCCGATCCGGACGGCGACTTCCTCGGCCTCTACCTCCTGGCGGGCCGGTTCGGCTCCCGCGGTGGGTTCAGACTGACCGACCGGGGATGGGTCACCGACGAACTCCCGATGGACTGGCTGGTCGGGGCCGCCGATCACCTGGATCCGGTGGCCGGTCGCTGGGCCCGGCGATGGGCTCGTCAGATCGGGGTCGACGACGCGACCTTCGACCGGCCGACCAGGCCCCGCTGACCGTCGGCCCGGTTCGACCGCTCAGGCGCCGGCCCGACGAACAGCCTCTTCCACCAGGGCGTCGACCATGGCCACGAGGCGGGCCCGGGTCGGTTCCACGAGTCCGGTCATGCCGAGATCCCGCATGGCCGTCGAGCAGACCGGCCCGACCGACACCGGCACCACTCGGGTTCCGTCCAGGGCGGCCACCAGCTCGACTCCACGGTCCATCGCCCCGGCGATCTCCACGAGGTGCACGGCGGCCTGCCGGGTCGTGAACGTCACGGCGTCCACTCCGCCGTCGCACACCGCGTCGACCAACGCCCTGGCCGGTTCGACATCGGTGGGCCAGGCCCAGCGGTAGACCGGGACCACCACCACCTCGGCGCAGGCCTCGGCAAGTGGCCCGACCAACACCTCCTCGTCGGTCCCGTCCAACTGGAGGGCCAGTCGGCCCCGCCCACCGGTGGCCACCACGTGGTCCACCACCTGGGCGTACAGCTCGTCAGGTGCCGACCACGCCACCTCGAGGCCGGCCTTCCGGGCCGCGCTGACCGCCTTGGGCCCCCGGGCCAGCACCTCAGAGCCGGCCAGGGCCCGTCGGAGGTCGTCGCCGAGGCCGGCGGCGTCCATGGCGTCGAGCCACATGGTGAGCCCCATCCCGGTCTGGAGCACCGTGGTGGTCGGCGGCTCGGACACCAGGGAACGAGATGCCGCCAGCAGGCGGTCGTCGTCGCTCAGGTCGAGGGTCCGCATGGTGGTTCCCACCACCACCTCGGCGCCCCGTCGCCGAAGCACGTCGGCCTGCTGGTCGGCCCGGCGATCGGCGGTCACCCCGACCCGCCAGCCGGCGAGCGGTTCCCCCTGTGGTGTCGTGTCGTCGCTCACCGATCCAGCATGCCCGCAGGACGCCACGGTCCCGATGACGGCCCACCCGCCCGGGGCGTCACCATCGGATCCGGCCCAGGACCCCGAGGGCGGCATCCAGGGTCTCGTCGTCGGACCACCGCTCCACCTCGTCAGCCGGACGGCCGGCGTTGAAGCCGACCAGGATCGGTCGCTCGGTCCACGGCACCGCGTTGTACCACTCCACGAACCGGCCCGGTGGCTCCGAGGCATGGGAGAACAGGTCGACCCCGGTGGGCCAGAACGGCTCGGCGAACCGCAGGACCACCTTGTCCATCACGCCCATGCCCAGAGCCCCGATGGCCACCCGCTTCGGCCCCGGGAGGGTTGGCTGGAACTCGACGGCCCCGGCCTGCAGGACACCGAGGGGGATGGTGATCACCACGGCCCCACACCGGTGCTCGCCACGCACCGTCGACACGATGGTGTCGGCTCCGCCCGACCGGATGGCCTCCACGGCTTCACCGGTCCGGACGTCCAGGCCGTCGGCCATCCAGTCCACGATGGGTCGGTACGAGGTCCGGGGGACGGCATCGCCACCCCGCGACCACCCGCCCTCGTGTACGGCGGCGAACGAGAGGTCCTCGGGGCCTGCTGCGTACCAGTGGTCGACCTCCGAGGTCAGTACGTAGTCGAGGTACCGACGGTCGTCGCCGCTGAACCGGCTTCGGAGTTCCTCCACCGCCCCCGACATCGACGACGTGGAGGCACTGGAGTCCAGCAGCGCCTCGACGGCCTCGTAGTGGTCATCCAGGCGGGACCACGGCACCGGCCTGCCGTCGGCGTCGAAGAGGAGCGCGTCCTCGTAGTCGGTGCGGACCAGGTCGACGCCGAGCGACTCGGCGATCCCGGCGACCGGGTTGTCCCGCAGCCCGTGGAGCCACGAACCACCGAGGTCGACCACCGCGTCGCCCACGTCCTCGCTCCACACCCGACCACCGATCCGGTCCCGGGCCTCGAGGACCACCACCGACCGCCCGGCTGCCACCAGGTCACGGGCCGCGCCCAGACCGGCCACGCCGGCGCCCACCACCACGACCGGATCGGGGGGCGCGGTGGCCAGCACCTCGGCCGCCGCCCGTCGGCCCGAGGCCAGTGCCCCGTGCACGGTGGCCGGGTGGTCCACGTCGGTGGCCTCCCCGGCGAAGAAGAGCCGGTCGTCGACCGGCGCAGCCAGGGTGCGGCGGGTGGCGGACGACGCTCCGGGAGCGAGGTACGAGTAGGCGCCCCGGGCCCACGGGTCGGCCCTCCACCGGGTGATCCGCCAGTCCACCAGTTCGGGGAGTGGCGAGCCGGCCGGTGGGGCGCCGGCCGTCGATGCCACTGAGCCGGTCCGGACGCCAGAGCGTGTGTCCACCGCTGCTGAGCCGCAGGCCGCCAGGCCCACGGTGGCCGCCAGCCCGGTCAGGAACTCCCGGCGCCGCATGGCCCCCATCTGCAGGGGCCGGTGGTTCACAGGACGGTTCCGTCGACCAGCCGACCGGCCATGGTGAGGAGACGGACCGCCCGGTCGTGGAGGTCGCGCCCGGTCTCGGCCGGGGCCCGACCGGCTGCCGCCCGGACGTTGGTGCCCTCCAGGATGATGCCCAGCTTGTAGCAGGCCAGGGTCCACCACCAGGCGAGGTCGTCGAGTGGGAGGCCCGTCCGCTCGGCGTAGCGGTCGACCAGGTGTCTCCAGTCGGGGAAGCCCGGTGCCGCCGATGGGAACGAGCCGACGCCCCGGGACGTGGCCAGGAGCCATGCCAGGTCGAGCCGTGGATCGCCCGAGGTCGTGAGTTCCCAGTCGACCACCGCTGCGACCTCCGGCCGGTCGTGTCGGGCCATCACGTTGGCCAGGTGGAAGTCGCCGTGGATGATTCCGATGGTGGCGGCCGCCGGACGGTGCTCCTCCAACCAGGCCCCGACCCGGTCCACGTCAGGAAGGTCCGGCCCGTCGTATCCCTCGGCGCCCGCGTAGGACTCCAGTAGGGCCCGCCAGCGCGGCACCTGGCGTTCCAGCCACCCGTCGGGGCGCCCGAGGTCGGCCAGTCCGACGGCGGCCGGGTCGACGGCGGCCAGCTCGGCGATGGCGTCGACCATGGACAGTCCGAGCGACCACTGCCAGCCCTCGTCGTCGATGTACCGGCCCTCCAGCCCAGATCCCGGGTTGAAGCCGTCGACCATCGCCCCGAGGTGGAAGCAGGTGCCGATCACCGACGGGTCGTCGCACACAGCGTAAAAAGCTGGGTGGGGGACATCGCTTCCCGACAGGGCGTCCAGCACCCGAGCCTCCCGGAGCATCGTCTCGTCACTGTTCGGCCGGGGATGTCGGGGCGGCCGTCGAAGGACCATCGCCGTCCCATCCTCGCGGGTCAGGTGGAAGAGGTGGTTCTGGGTGCCGCCCGCCAGTTCCCGGAAGGCCACCACCGCACCATTGCCCGGCGCTGGGCTTCTGGTGAGCCAGGCCTGCAGGGCCGGCCAGTCGAGGAGCCCATCCATATCGTCCAACGTTTCCCCGGGTCCGACCATCCTTTCAGGTTGCCACTACTGTCGGCCGCCGCGACGCGCTGCAAGGGCCGGTCCGGCAAGTTCCGCTCCGACCTTGAGGAGGTGGCGTCTGCATGGACACTGAGGATGTAGGAGGCGAAGGTGGCGAGCGAAGTACGGGCGGCGATGGTCCAGACGGGCTGGACCGGTGACAAGGAGTCAATGATCGAACTCCACGAGAAGTACCTGGCTGAGGCCGCTGAGGCTGGCGCTCGGGTCATGTGCTTCCAGGAACTCTTCTACGGTCCCTATTTCTGTCAGGTCCAAGACGCCGCCTTCTACGACTACGCCGAGGCCATCCCCGACGGCCCGACTACGAAGCGTTTCCAAGAATTGGCAGCCAAGCATGGCATGGTGCTCGTCTTGCCGATGTACGAAAAGGAGCAGGAGGGGTTCCTCTACAACACGGCGGCCATCATCGACGCTGATGGCACCTACCTCGGCAAGTACCGCAAGACCCATCTTCCCCAGGTCAAGGGCTTCTGGGAGAAGTTCTACTTCCGCCCCGGGAACCTCGGGTACCCCGTGTTCGAGACCGCCGTCGGTCGGGTCGGCATATACATCTGCTACGACCGCCACTTCCCTGAGGGATGGCGGGCGCTTGGCCTCAATGGAGCCCAGATGGTCTTCAACCCGTCGGCCACCAGTCGCGGTCTGTCCTCCTACCTCTGGAAACTCGAGCAGCCCGCCTCGGCGGTGGCCAACATGTACTACGTCGGCGCGAGTAACAGGGTCGGGGTCGAGGATCTGGGTGACAACGACTTCTACGGCACTACCTACTTCGTGGACCCCCGCGGACAGTTCGTGGGCGACGTCTGCTCCGACCAGAACGAGGAACTGATCGTGCGCGACCTCGATTTGGAACTGGTTGATGAGGTACGTAACCAGTGGGCCTTCTACCGGGACCGTCGTCCTGACATGTATGACCCGCTGATACAGGCCTGAAGCGATCTAGCCCCGAGGGGCCCAATCACACCGCGGGAGACGCGATGACCACCAACGCCGAACTACTCGAGAGGCACCGGGCCGTCCTGCCGAACTGGCTGGCGCTCTATTACGACCCTCCGATCTCATTTGACCGGGGAGAGGGACGCCATGTCTATGACGTCGAGGGAAACCGCTACCTCGACTTCTTCGGCGGGATCCTCACCACCAGCCTTGGCTACAACATCCCTGAGGTCACCAAGGCCGTACAGGAGCAGGCACCTAAGACGTTCCACACTTCGACGCTCTACCTATCGGGGTGCATGATCGAGTTGGCCGAAGAGATTGCCAGGCTGTCGGGCATCCCCGACGCCAAGGTGTTCTTCACCACGTCGGGTACGGAGGCCAACGACGCCGCCCTCATGTTGGCGACGGCGGCTCGACGGTCAAACCAGATCCTGGCCATGCGCAACAGCTATCACGGACGTTCGTTCACCACGATTGCCATCACAGCCCAGAGGTCCTGGTCGCCGACCAGCGTCAGCGGGATGTCGGTCAACTACGTGCATGGCGGCTACCGGCTGCGTAGCCCGTTCCGCCACCTCGACGATGAGGACTACACGGCTGCCTGCGTCGACGACCTCACCCAAGTCTTCGACATGATGACCTCGGGCGACGTGGCGGCCATGATTGCCGAGCCCATCCAGGGCGTCGGCGGATTCGCCACGCCCCCCGATGGCTTCTTCGGGGCTATGAAGAAAGAACTCGAAAACCGTGGTGTGATCTTCATCTCCGATGAAGTCCAGACCGGCTGGGGCCGGACTGGCGAGCACTTCTGGGGATACCAAGCCCACGGCATCGTGCCCGACGTCCTGACCTTCGCCAAGGGTGTCGCCAACGGACTTTCCCTCGGTGGCTTGGTGGCAAGCGCAGACTTGATGGACTCGCTACCGGGCAACTCCCTGTCCACCTTTGGTGGGAACCCCCTAAGCAGTGTCGGTGCCTTGGCGACAATCCGGTACATGCTCGAGCACGACATACAGGGCCACGCGCTTCGCATGGGTGAGCGTCTAGTTGGGCACCTGCAGCCCGCTGTCGACGCCTCGGAGGCAGTCGCTGAACTACGGGGCAAGGGTCTGATGCGTGCGTTGGAGACGGTTCAGCCCGGGACCATCGAACCCGATGCTGTGGCCGCCGGACGGATCATGGAGGAGGCACGTGCAGCCGGCCTTCTCATCGGCAAGGGTGGGTTGTACGGAAACGTGCTGCGAATCGCGCCGCCGATGACGGTCACCGAAGAGGAGATCGACGAGGCCGGAACGGTGTTGGCCGGGATCATCGAACGCCTGGGCTGAACGTCCGGACGGTCAGAGGTTGTAACGGGGACTAAAGGGGGAAGAACATGACGACACTCATAAAGAACGGGACCGTGGTCAGCGCCACAGGACGCCATGCCGCCGAGGTGCTGGTCGACGGGACTTCCATCGTCGCAGTGATGGCCCCGGGCTCTGCACCGGCACAGGCCGCTGAGTCGGGCGCGGACCGAGTCATCGACGCCACCGGCAAGTACGTGGTGCCTGGAGGTATCGACTGCCACACCCACATGGAACTCCCGTTTGGTGGCACATTCGCCAGTGACACCTTCGAGATCGGCACCCGGGCCGCAGCATGGGGTGGTACGACCACCATCATCGACTTTGCCGTCCAGAAGACCGGCGAAAACGTCCGCGACTGTCTCGACCTCTGGCATTCCAAAGCGGAGGGTGAATGCGCCGTGGACTACGCCTTCCACATGATCATGGGTGGCGTTGACGACGCGGCCCTCAAGGAGATGGACTCGCTGGTAGACGAGGGCATCACCAGCTTCAAGCTGTTCATGGCCTACCCGGGCGTCTTCTATAGCGACGACGGCCAGATCTTGCGGGCGATGCAGAAGGCGGCCAACAACGGCGCGCTGATCACCATGCACGCCGAGAACGGCATCGCCATCGACGTGCTGGCCGAGCAGGCGGCCGCCCGGGGCCAGACCGATCCCGTGTACCACGGCATCACCCGGCCGTCTCGTATGGAGGGTGAGGCCACCAATCGGGCTATCCAGTTGGCCCTAGTGGCTGGAGCACCCGTCTACTTTGTCCATCTCTCGGCCAGCGAGGCCCTCGAACGGGTGGCCGAGGCCCGAGACGCTGGGCACAACGTGTTCGCCGAGACCTGCCCTCAGTACCTCTACCTCAACCTGGAGGACCACCTCGGGGCCCCCGGTTTCGCCGGCGCTGGCTACGTCTGCTCGCCCCCCCTCCGGACCAAGGAGCACACCCACCACAAAGACCTGTGGCGGGGCTTGCGGACCAACGACCTGGCCATCGTGGCCACCGACCACTGCCCGTTCTGCATGAAGGACCAGAAGGAGCTCGGGAAGGACGACTTCCGGGCCATCCCCAACGGGATCGGCGGCGTCGAGCACCGGATGGACCTCATCTACCAGGGGGTAGCGATGGGTGAGCTCAGTCTGGAGCGGTGGGTGGAGACGTGTTCGACCACCCCGGCCCGCATGTTCGGTCTCTATCCGCAGAAGGGTGTGATCGCCCCCGGTTCGGATGCTGACATCGTGCTGTACGACCCTGCGGCCAAGACCGAGATCTCGGTCGACACCCACCACATGAGCATGGACTACTCGGCATACGAGGGTTACACGATCGACGGAAAGGTCGACACCGTGATGTCCAAGGGGCGGGTTCTGATCGAGGACGACACGTACCTTGGCGAGAAGGGTCACGGGGCCTATCTCCGACGCGGCCTGTCGACCTATCTCCAGTAGGCCCGAGTCGACTCCAGTTGCCGGTGGCCCTGACCGGCCCGCCTCCCGAAGGAGAAATCGATGAACGAGATCCAGCACTTGATCGACGGACGGTCCGTGGCGTCCACGTCCGGCAATGTCGGTCCGGTGTTCGATCCGGCCACTGGCCAACAGACCGGGACGGTCGCTCTGGCGTCGGCGGCCGAGGTGGATGCCGCGGTCGTCTCGGCTCGAGGTGCCTTCGACGGATGGGGCGAAGTGTCGCTCGCCCGCCGCACCAAGTTGATGTACGAGTTCCGCAACCTCTTGGTGGCCAACGCCGACGAGGTGGCGGCACGTTTGTCGGCCGAGCACGGAAAGGTGCTGGACGACGCCCGCGGCGAGGTGGCCCGGGGCATCGAGAATGTGGAGTTCGCCTGCGGCATAGCCGATGCGCTCAAGGGCTTCCACAGCGAGGGCGCTAGCACCGGGGTGGACGTCTACACCGTGCGCCGGCCCCTTGGCGTGGTGGCCGGCATCACGCCGTTCAACTTCCCGGCCATGGTCCCCTTGTGGATGTTCCCCAACGCCATTGCCTGCGGGAACACCTTCATCCTCAAGCCATCCGAGCGGGATCCGTCCGCACCGATGTTCGTCGCTGAACTCTTCCAGGAAGCTGGCTTCCCCCCGGGTGTGCTGAACGTGGTCAACGGCGACAAGGTGGCCGTGGACCGCCTCGTCGAGCATCCTGACGTGAAGGCGGTGAGCTTCGTCGGGTCAACGCCGATCGCCCGGTACGTGTACGCCTCGGCGACCGCCAACGGCAAGCGGGCTCAGGCCATGGGCGGCGCCAAGAACCACATGGTCGTGCTCCCCGACGCGGACGTCGACATGGCGGCCGATGCGGCGGTGTCGGCCGCCTATGGCTCGGCTGGGGAGCGGTGTATGGCCATCTCAGTGGTCGTCGCCGTGGGGGATGTAGGCGACCAACTGGTCGAGGCCATCCGGGTCCGCATGGAAAAGCTGGTCATCGGTCCGGCGAGCGACCCCTCATCGGAGATGGGCCCGCTGATAACTCGGGAGGCCCGGGACCGGGTTGCCGGCTACATCCAGGCCGGCGCCGAAGCAGGCTGCCAGGTGGTCGTCGACGGTCGTGACCAAGCGTTCGAAGGCGACGGCTTCTTCCTGGGAGTCTCGCTGCTCGACCACGTCACCACCGACATGAGCGTCTACACCGACGAGATCTTCGGGCCGGTGCTGTCGGTGGTGCGGGCCGACTCGTACGCCGAGGGCGCCCAGATGATCCGGGACAATCCTTTCGGCAACGGGGCTGCCATTTTCACCCGTGACGGCGGCGCGGCCCGGCAGTTCCAGCAGGACGCCGACGCGGGCATGGTCGGCATCAACGTGCCCATTCCGGTGCCGGTGGGGTACCACTCGTTCGGCGGATGGAACGATTCGGCGTTCGGCGATCACACCATCTATGGGCCGGAGGGACTGCGTTTTTACACCCGGCCCAAGGTGGTCACCAGCCGGTGGCCTGACCCGTCGACCAACGGCGTCGACCTCGGCTTTCCTCGTAACGACTGATGGGACGGCGAAGCTGATGGAGTTCGGAGTGGTCATGCAGACCGACCCCCCTGCCTCGAGGGTCGTGGAACTGGCCGCCCGGGCTGAAGCCCTGGGCTTCACCCACGCATACACCTTCGACAGCCATGTCCTCTGGCAGGAACCGTTCGTGATCTACAGCGCCATGCTGGCCGCTACGGAGAAGATGGTGGTCGGCCCCATGGTGACCAATCCGGGGACCCGCGACTGGACGGTCATTGCCTCGCTGTTCGCAACCCTCAACGACATGTACGGCGAGCGCACAGTGTGCGGCATCGGTCGCGGCGATTCGGCCATGCGGGTCATAGGGAACAAACCCTGCAACCTGGCCACCCTCGAGGAGTCCATGGCGGTGATCAAGGGTCTGGCCGAGGGCGACACCGTCGAGTACAACGGCACCACCCAGACCTTTCCGTGGCGCCACGACGGTTCGCTCCCCATGTGGATGGCCGCCTACGGACCCAAGGCGTTGGACCTGTGCGGCCGTAAGGCCGACGGATTCGTGCTGCAGTTGGCTGACCCACAGATCGCCGAATGGACCATTGCCGCGGTCCGGAAGTCGGCCGCTGCCGCTGGTCGCGACCCCGAGTCGCTGACCATCACCGTGGTGGCCCCGGCCTATGTCGGAGAAGACATCGCCCACCAACGCGACCAGGTGCGCTGGTTCGGCGGGATGGTAGGCAACCACGTGGCCGACCTCGTCGGGCGATACGGCGCCGACGGATCAACGGTGCCTGGCGCACTCACCGACTACATCAAGGGCCGTCAGGGATACGACTACGCCGAGCACGGTCGCACCGGTAACGAGCACACCGACTTCGTGCCAGACGAGATCATCGACCGCTTCTGCATCTTGGGGGACGAGGCGGCCCATGTGCAACGCCTCCGGGAACTTGAGGCCCTCGGGGTGGACCAGTTTGCCATTTACCTCATGCACGACCAGCAGGATGAGACCCTCGATGCATACGGGCGGGGAATCCTCCCCACCATGAGCGACTGACTGGAGATCGAGATGGCGACTCACCTACTGGGGGTGCCGGGCAGGAACCGGTCCAGACGTCGGCCTCGGACGACATGACGGCCCCGCTGTTCGTCCAACGAAAGACCTGCGTGGCCATCGAGGAGATCTACCACGACTTCGGGCCGCAGCCCGCCCGCCCTGCCCTGAAGGGAGCGGTGGCCGTAGTCGTGAGCAACCCGTTCGTAGGCGGCTACGTGGACGACCTCAGCCCGGCAGTGGAGGAGCTACGTGAACTGGGAGAACACCTCGGCGAACTACTCATCAGCCACCTGGGGGGTGCCCGAGACGAGATCGACAGTTACGGCAAGGGGGCGATTGTCGGAGCGGCAGGGGAGATTGAGCATGGTGCGATGTGGCACATACCGGGGGGCGGGGGGATGCGGGCAGCCCTAGGCAAGGGTGAAGCCATCGTTCCGTCGACCAAGAAGATGGGCCCGCTCGGAGCAAGGCTGGACGTGCCCCTGACGCACCTCGAATGGTCCTATGTCGGAAGCCACTACGACGCGATAGAGGTCGGAGTGCCTGACGCTCCACGTCCCGATGAACTGGTGCTGATCCTGGCCATGGCGGTCGGCGGCAGGGTCGATGCCCGCCTGACCGGTGGCTTCAGCCTGGCCGATCGGGGCGGTCCCGGAGTACCAGCATGAGGATCGCAGTCCTGGGCCTCGGACGCATGGGCTGGCACCTGGCCGCCCATCTGTCCGAGAGCGCTGCGGTCGATGAGCTCGTTGTGTTCGACGTAGTCGACGGTCTGGCGAGCAGGTGGGCGGATGAAAACAGTGGTGAGGTGGCCGACTCCGTGACATCTGCGGTCACCGGCGCGGAGTTCATCATCACCTCCCTTCCTGCCGACCAGGAGTTACAGGTCGTGGCCGACGAACTGGTGCCCACCATCGCGGCCGGGGCCGTATGGGTTGACCACTCGACCGTTTCAGCCCGGCTGGCCCGGACTGTCAATGCGAGCGTCTCTGCGGCTGACGCGTATTTCCTGGACGCCCCCGTCTCCGGCGGGGTCGACGGTGCACGGAAGGGTGTCCTCACGGTGATGGTCGGCGGCGACGAGGGCGCCTTCGAAAAGGCCGAGCCGGTGGTCGGGTCGTACGCGTCGCGAATTAGGCGGATGGGTGGTCCGGGCGCGGGGCAACTGACCAAGATGACGAACCAGATCTGCGTGGTCGGGCTATGCCAGGCACTCGCCGAGGGTCTCGACTTCGCATCCAGGGCGGGGCTGGACGTCGAGAACGTGGTCGAGGCCATGTTGCAGGGCTCCTCTACGTCGTGGCAGATGGAGAACCGGGCCGAGAAGATGCTTGAAGGGGACTACGACTTCGGCTTCTCCACCACCCTGATGCGAAAAGACATCGGGCTCGTCCTCGATGAGGCATCCTCGATGAACGTCTCGCTACCGGTCACAGCACTGGTCGGCCAGTTCCTGGCAGACGTCGACTCCCTAGGGGGAGCCAATTGGGACTGGTGCAGCTTGATGGAGAGGCAGCGCCGGTTTGCACCCGGGAGTCCACCCGACGGCGAATCGGCAGATGGCTGAACCGTGAGGCCCAGGGATTGTTGCTTGTCGGAGTGCGCAGACCGGGGTGGCAATGAACCTACTGATGGTCGGACCCTCTGCATCGGGGACAGGTCGTGAAGGGCGGTCGGATCCTGAGGGTGGTGGTGGCGACGGCCATAACGCTGCTACTCGTGGTCGGTATCTGGGAGGGATACAAGTGGGTTGGCCAACAGACTGGTGACTATTGGCCCGGTACTTCAATCGACCTCCCAGCGTCAACCGATGACCTCACCATGCCTCACGCAATGGACATCGCCGACGAACTGTTCGAAGAGGTCCGAGATGGCCGGGCCCGGTTGCCGCTATACCTATTTCTACTGAAGAAGGGTTGGTTCACTCTTCAGGAGGCGGCAATCGGGTTCACTCTCGGTCTGACAGTTGGCCTCGGTTTGGCCATCCTGATGCTGCGTTGGCGGGTTGCCGAGCGTGGGTTGCTTCCATGGATCAACGTGTCCCAGACGATCCCACTGATCGCTCTAGCACCGATCGTGGTGACCTGGGGGCGCCAACAGGATCTACCCGACATGCTTTCGATTTCACTGATCGCTGCTTACCTAACGTTTTTCCCAGTCGCCGTCAGCGCGCTTCGGGGCCTGCAGTCTCCAGATTCCGACCACGTGGAGCTAATGCGTTCCTATGCAGCTCCCTGGTGGACAGTCCTGGTCAAATTGAGGCTTCCTGCTGCACGTGTCTATCTGTTCCCTGCATTGAAGATTGCAGCAACGCTCAGTGTCGTTGGGTCGATCGTCGGTGAGATCTCCATCGGCACCAAGACCGGTCTGGGACGGGCAATCCTTGAATATGCGCAACGATACGCCGTCTCGCCTGAGCGGCTCTACGCGTCCGTGATTGGCGCGGCGGTGCTAGGTCTCCTGGTTTTCGGACTGGTTTCTCTGGCCGAATGGATCGTGGTGCGGCGAACCGGTGAGGTCACGTCATGAGTAATCCAGTTCCGGCAGAAAAGGCGGTTGTCATAGATGGGGTTGCCAAGGTCTTCAACGAAGGGAGCGATTCCGAGGTAGCGGCGTTGTCTGGCATCGATCTGACCGTTGAAGCTGGGGAGTTCATATCGCTGATCGGCCCCTCCGGTTGCGGCAAATCGACTCTCTTGCGCCTGGTCGGTGACTTGCTCGCCCCGACTACCGGAGCGGTGACGGTCTTCGGCAAATCAGCCCACGAGGCTCGCCTGGATCAGGACTACGGCATGGTGTTTCAGCATCCCGGATTATTCGATTGGCGCCGGGTGCTAGCCAACATCGAGTTACCGCTGGAACTCCGTGGGTGGTCAAGAGACGAGAGGTCAGCCAGGTCAGCAGAAATGCTTGGACTGGTAAGGCTTGAGGACTTCGGTGGGCATTATCCCCGCCAGCTCAGCGGCGGCATGCAACAGCGTGTGTCCATTGCCCGGGCGCTCTCGTTCCAGCCGAAGTTGTTGCTGATGGATGAGCCTTTCGGGGCACTCGATGAGATGACCCGTGAGCACATGCAGCTTGAACTACTTCGGATTTGGCGAGAAACCCAGACCACCGTCGTATTCGTCACCCACTCGGTACCTGAGTCGGCCTTTCTCTCCAATCGAGTCGTGGTCTTGTCGCCACGGCCCGGCCGTATCCACTCCGTAGTCGATGTTGACCTAGGTGATCGCAGTGACGATACGAGGCAGGACCCAGCCTTCTTCGAGAAGGCGACTGAAATCCGCGAAGCGCTTCGGGCCGTGGAGGGCGGCGGGTGATGGTGCGGCGACTTCGTGGCCGGGCTTCTGTCCTGGGACCGCCGATAACGGTGGGTGTGGTCGGTCTCCTGCTCTGGGAGGCGGTCGTAAAGGGTTTCGGAATTCGGGAGTTCCTGTTGCCGAGGCCCACGTCGATCGTGGAAGAGCTTGCGGACAACTGGCCCGTTCTGCGCCACGCCATATGGGAGACGGGCTGGATCGCGGTAAGCGGCCTGCTGATCGGCATCATGGCCGGTGTAGCGCTGGCTTTCTTGACCACGCGCTTTCGTACGCTCGAAGAGGGTCTTACACCACTTGCCGTGGTCGTCAACGCCACGCCGATAGTGGCCCTTGCCCCCATCTTCAATGCCTGGTTCGGGATCACCGGCACGCTCAGCAACCAGTCTGTAGTAATCGCCGTGGTCTTTTTCCCCGTCTTCATCAACACATCTCGAGGTCTCACAGCGGTACATCCCGACGAGATTGAGCTCATGCATTCCTACGCGGCCAGCAAGTGGACGATCTTTCGGGAGGTGCGAGTTCCCAACGCCCTTCCATTTTTCGCCAACTCCCTCCGGCTGGTGGCGCCCCTGTCGGTAATCGCCGCGATTGTGGCCGAATACTTTGGTGGCCCCCAGGATCGCATTGGCAACGTCATCACATCTAACGTCGCATTCGTGAGGTATGACGTTGCTTGGGCCGCCATCGGAGTCGCCTCGGCTCTTGGCCTAGGTTTGTTCGCCATAGCCCTGCTAGTTGAGCGTGCAAGCATGCCTTGGCGATCGGCGATGGCGGAAGGCGAGTTGACAACTACACCCGGGAGGGAATGATGAAGAAGCGATTGACGACGAGACTGCTGGCGGTGCTGGCAGTCCTGACGCTGTTTGCCACTGCCTGCGGCAGTGACGAAGCCGCGATCGGCATTGGCGACTGCGAATCGGTTGACTCTGTTTCGTTGCAGTTGCAGTGGCTTACCCAGGCGCAGTTCGCGGGCTATTACGCGGCCGCCGACGAGGGGATCTACGAGAAATACTGCCTCGATGTAGAGATCCGCGAAGGAGGGGTCGACATTGCCCCCCATCAGCAGTTGGCTTCAGGAGCCGTGGACTTTGCCGTGTCATGGGTGCCCAAGGCCCTGGTCCCGCGCGAGGAGGGCATGGACATCGTCAACGTGGCCCAGGTGTTCCAGCGTTCGGGAACCCTGCAGGTTTCGTGGGCCGACGCCGGCATTGAGAGCCCAGCGGACTTGGCTGGCAAGGTGGTCGGCAACTGGGGATGGGGCAACGAGTTTGAGCTCCTAGCCGGTTCGCGCAAGGCGGGCCTCGACCCGTCCAGCGACTATGAGTTGGTTCAGCAGAGCTTTGACATGCTGGCCCTGCTCAATGGAGAGATCGACGCCGCCCAGGCGATGATCTACAACGAGTACGCCCAGATGCTTGAGTCGCTCAACCCGGCTACAGGTAAGCGTGTCACCGAGGACGACCTAGCGGTCATCGATTGGAACGACGAAGGGACGGCCATGCTCCAAGACGCCCTGTGGGCCGACGGAGCACGGCTCGGCGACGCCGACTACGCCGACATCACCACCCGCTTTGTGGCTGCCTCCCTTGAGGGTTGGATGTACTGCCGTGACAATTCAGCGAATTGCGTTGAGATCGTGCTCAACAACGGTTCATCGCTTGGTGCGTCACATCAGGCATGGCAGATGAACGAGATCAATGGCCTGATCTGGCCGTCGCCTGACGGGGCTGGTGTGATGGACGGGGGCCTATGGGCCCAGACCATCGACGTGGCGACTAGCCAAGGGATCCTCGCCTCAGCACCCGATTCCGGCGCCTACACGACGGAGTACGCCGAGGCGGCTGTGGAGATGTTGAAGAACCGCGGCGTGGACACCACCGGCAAGAACTGGCGGCGGGTGGACGTGACCCTCAACCTGGGCGGCGAGTAGCTGTTCAGAGGGTCGGCGCTGGCTTGGCCTCGCCTGATCTAACTGCCGGGTGCTCCGGGCGGCTCGACCGACATTCTTCGGTCGGGTCGCCCGGCTCCGCGCATATGCCCAGCCCCGTCAGGCTCGTCCCGTGACACGGGCATCAGAATGACCTGATGGGGGAGATGATCATCAGGGTTGCGGCAATCCTCGTGGGCCTGGTTCTGTTCGGTGCCGGGATCGGAGCCCTGTTCCTGGCTGACCTGGGTGTCGGCCCGTGGGACGTCCTACACGACGCTCTGGCCGGCCTACTCGATCGTCAGCCAGGCACGGTCATCGTCGGGCTAGGTGTGGTGCTGCTCGGCTTGGTGGTCGGGCTTCGCCAACCGATTGGCTTGGCCACGGTGGCCAACGTGGCCATCATTGGATCGACCGTGAATGTGGTGCTGGCCGTTGTGGATACACCGTCGGCCATGGCGGTCCGCCTCGTGCTGGTGGCCGCTGCCCCGATGATGGTGGCCTTTGGCTCGATGCTCTACATCGGTGGTGGCCTCGGCATTGGCGTTCGTGACGGCCTGATGATGGCGCTGGTCGATGCTGGGTTGAGCCTCCGTGTCGCCCGAACCATGCTGGAGGCCACGGTGTTGGTAGTCGGTGGCGCCCTTGGAGGCCGATTCGGGTTGGGAACCGTGGTTTTCGCGCTCGCGGTTGGTCCTGCTTTGCAGTTTTTCCGAACTCGGATCTGGGCTGGGCACCCCGAGCCGGCCGGGTATGTCTATCGCCGTGCCGGGTCCGCCGACTGATTCGTCGTCCTGACCGTCACCAGGCGACCTGCAACTCGGTGGGGCCCCGGAAGGTGATGTTGGGGAAGTAGTCCAGTTCCTGGTCGTCGACCAGCCGGAGGCCGGGAAACCGCTCGGTCAGGATCTCGGTCACCACCTGGGCTTCGAACTTCGCGTACCTGGCGCCCAGGCAGAAGTGGACGCCCTTGCCGAACGAGATGTGCCGGTTGGCGTCGGGCCGGTGGATGTCGAACTCGTCGGGGTCGTCCCACAGGTCGGGCTGGCGGTTGGCCGCCGCGAAGTTCAGGAAGATGGTCGTGCCGGCCGGAACCTCCATCCCGCCCAACTCGGTGTCCCGGGTGGTGACCCGCCGCCACGAGACCTGGCTGGACTCGAAGCGCATGACCTCCTCGATGGCGTTGGGCACCAGGGACGGGTCGGCGCACAGGGCGTCCCACTGGTCCCGGCGGGGCAGCAGGCACAGCAGCGTGTTGCACAGCAGCGAGGTGATGGCCTCGTGCCCGGCGAAGGACAGGCCGTAGATGACCGACTCGACCTCCCGGTAGGAGATCTCGTCGGGGTGTTCGGCGTGGGCGGCCAGCAGCTCGGAGGCGAAGTCGTCGCCCGGCTGGTCCCGCTTGGACGCCGTGAACTCACGGCAGTACCGCCAGTAGTCCAGCATGGAGCTGGCGATCTCCACCTGCTGGTCGGTGGTGGGCCGGCCCCACGAGAAGGCCTTGCGTTCGCCGCACCAGTCCTTGAGCCGCTCGTCGTCGGCCGGTGGGAAGCCGATGAACCGGAAGATGGTCTCGCCGGGCAGGGGAAAGGCCAGGGCCTCGACGTACTCGGCCGGTGACCCCCCGGCTTCCATGGCGTCCAGCAGCTCGTGGGTGCGGTTGCGGATGAACGGTTCCAGGGTGCGAAGCCGCCGGTTGGAGAACCCCTGCCGGGTGTGGACCCGGATGCGGCCGTGGTCGGGCTCGGGGCGGTTGGACATGACGGCCACCGGGTCGAAGTCCGGGGCGGCGAGCACGTCGTGGGCCTCGGGGGCCAGGGGGAAGACCGGGTCCTGGACGTTGGTCGAGGCGAACGTCTCGTGGTCGGTGAACACGGCCTCGATGTCGGCCATCCGGGTCACCACGAGGGCGTCGAGGCTCTCGGCGTAGAAGACGGGGTGCTCGTCGCGGAGCCGACCGGCGATGGGGTAGGGGTCGGCCTGGTAGTCGTCGTCCAGCGGGCTCCACGAGGCATGCACCGGGCAGCCGCTGGGCGGTGGAGGGGTTTCGGCCCGCTCCTGGTGGTAGCCGCGCTCAGCCATCGGAGTCCGCCTCTGGACCGGTCCATCGGCCCGCCAGGTCGCTGGTGGCCCGGGCCAGGACGTGGGTGTCGACGCCCACGCCGACGAACGACGCGCCGGCGGCCACGTACTCGTCCACCAGTTCGGGGGTGGTGGCCAGCACGCCGGCCGGCTTCCCGGCGGCCCGGATGGCGCGGATCGCCCGGACCACGGCATCCCGGACCTCGGGATGGCCGGCCCCACCCAGGTGGCCGAGGGCGGCCCCCAGGTCAGACGGGCCCACGAACAGGGCGTCCACGCCGTCGACCGCCGCGATGGCCTCCAGGTTGTCGAGCGCGGTGGTCGACTCGATCTGGACGACCAGGCAGGCCTCGGCGTCGGCCCGTTCCCAGTGGTCGGTCCGACGGCCCCATCGGGCGGCCCGGGCGCTGGCCACCCCACGGGTGCCGGCCGGCGGGTAGCGCACGGCGGCGGCCATCTCGGCGGCCAGTTCCGGGGTGTCGACCATCGGTACGAGGATGGTGCGGGCGCCGAGGTCCATGGCCTGCTTGACCAGTGCCCGGTCGGCCTGCAGCGGCCGGATGATGGGCTCCACCGGGTAGGGGGCGATGGCCTGGAGTTGGGCCAGCGTGGTCCGCACGTCGTTGGGGGCGTGCTCCTGGTCGATGGTCAGCCAGTGGAAGCCGGCCCCGGCGATGATCTCGGCCACCACCGGGTCGGCCAGGCCCATCCACAGCCCGTACTGGACCCGGTCCCCGGCCAGGCCCTCCTTGAAGCGGTTGGGCGGCGTGTTCGTTCCGGTGGTCGTCATCAGGTGAACCCCAGGGTGAAGCGGCCCAGCGGGCCGTAGTCGAAGGCGAACTCGTCGCCGGGTCGGACGTCGACCGGTCGGGTGAACGATCCGGCCAGCACGACCTGGCCGGCTCGCAGGCTCAGGCCCTGGTCGGCGTACCGACGGGCCAGCCAGACGATCCCGAGGGCCGGGTGGCCACCGACGCCGGCGGCCAGGCCGGTCTCCTCGACGACGCCGTTGCGTTCGATGAGGCCGCCGACCCAGCGGAGGTCCAGGTCCCGGGGCCCGACGGGTGTACCACCACAGACGATGCCGGCGTCGGCCGCGTTGTCGGCCACCGTGTCGATGACGGTGCGGGTGCGGCCGGTGTCGGGGTCGATTCGCACCGAACGGGCGGCCAGCAGTTCGGCGGCCGGGGTGACGTGGTCGGTGGCGTCCAGCACGTCGTCGACGGTCAGGTCGTCGGCTCCCGGTTCCACGGTCAGGTCACGGCCCAGGACGAAGGCCAGCTCCACCTCCAGCTTGGGGTCGGTGTAGCTGGCCGCCGGGAGCTCGGTGTCGGCGGCGTGGACCATGGCGTCGGTGAGGAAGCCCGAATCGGGGGTGTCGATTCGCATGGCCTGTTGCATGGCCCTCGACGTCAGGCCGATCTTGTGGCCGACGAGGCGTTCGCCGCGGGTCAGGCGCAGGTCCTGCCAGGCGGCCTGGATCCGGTAGGCGTCATCCAGTGTCAGGTCGGGGTGGATCGACGTGGTCTGGCGCACCTGGGTGGCCGTCCGTTCGGCTTCGTCCAGCACGGCCGCCTCGGCCCGGGCCTGATCGTCGGTGATGCTCATGCCGGTGTGCCCTTCTCCTCGCTCAGGGTCTCCCCGCTCAGGATCTCCTCGTCCAGGGCCTCCTCCAGGTCCCGGAGGTCGGTCAACAGGGCGTCCAGGCGGTCGGCGCCGAAGCGCTCCTCGATCTGGCCGTAGATGGCCTCGGACTCGGGGGCCACCCGGGCCACCACGCGACGTCCCTCGGTGGTCAGCGACAGCAGGGCCCGGCGGCGGTCGCCGGCGTCGGCTACCCGGTCCACCAGGCCGAGGCCGTCGAGGTCGGTGAGGATCCTCGACAGGCTGGGGGCCAGCAGGAAGGTCCGGTCGGCCACCTCACCGACGTCCAGTGGACTGCCGGCGGCGTTCAGGGCGCGTAGTACCCGCCACCGCTGTTCGGTCAGGCCGTGGGTGGCCAGGTGGGGGCGGAATCGCCGCATGGCGGCCTCACGGGCCCGCAGTAGGGCCATGGGGAGCGACCGGGTGAACGGCCGGAGGTCGGCGGCGGGAGCGGCGGTGTCGGTCATCGGGGCTGTGGGGGTCGGTGGTCGGGGCCGTCGGGGAACTCGTCGGCAATGGTGTTGCGCAGCGTGCCCAGCCCGGGAACCGAGACCTCCACGACGTCGCCGGGCACCAGCCAGCGGGGCGGGTCGAAGCGGGCGCCGGCGCCGGTCGGGGTGCCGGTGAAGATCAGGTCGCCGGGGGACAGTTCGGTGAACGTGGACAGGTAGTGGACCTGGTAGGCGATGTCGTACTTCATGGTGGCCGGGGTGTCGTCCTGGCGGACCTCGCCGTTGACGGTCGTCGTCAGGTGCAGGTCCTCGAGGTCGGTTCGACGCAGGCCGTGGTCACCGGCTTCCGTGCTGTCTGACGGCCCGGTGAAGCAGGTGATCCACGGGCCGATGGCGCCCGACGATGCCCAGTTCTTGCCCTGGGTGACGTTGAACTTGGCGTGGCGGACCCAGTCGCGGATCGTGCCCTCGTTGCCCAGGGTGAGGCCCACCAGGTGGTCCAGCGCCCGGTCCACGCCGATGCGTCGGCCGCCCCGACCGACCACGGCCACGATCTCGCCCTCGTAGTCCAACTGCGGGCTCTCCGGTGGGCGGACCAGTGGCCGGTCGTGGCCGGTGAACGAATCGGGGAAGCGGACGAACACCGACGGGTAGGAGGCGTCGGCGGGATCTGCATACTCCGATGCCCGGCCTCCGTAGTTCACGCCGATGCAGAACACCTTGCGGGGCCAGGCCAGTGGCCGGTCGAAGGTGATGGCGTCCAGCGGGTGGTCGGCCGGTTCGTCGACGAATGCCACGGCCTCGTCGGTGCGGCCCGAGGCCACCAGGGCCTGGAGGTCAGCCACGTCGGGTAGGCGGGCGCCGAGGTCGATCACGCCGGTGCCGGACCGGTCCAACAGGCCGTAGCCCGGGTGGGGATGGGAGTAGGAGAGGAGTCGCACGGGCCGGCCTCCGGCCGGGGGTTTCCAACGATTAGTTCACATGTTATACATATGGGACCGGAAAGGGAAAGTGCCCGCCGGTAGAGACCCGCAAGAGGAAGTCGCACGCCACCCATGCCCCACGTCACCCTCGAGCACTCGGCCAACGTCGCCGACCACCACGACGTCGACGCCCTGGTGGCCGCCGTCCACGAGACGGCCCTGGGCCACGACTGGGTGCCGGCCGCCGGCCTGCGGACCCGGGCTGTGGCCCGACGGCACTACCGGGTGGCTGATGGCGAGGCGTCGCGGGCCTTCGTGGCCATCACCGTGCGGGTCGGTCCGGGTCGCACCGACGACGAGAAGCAGGCCTTCCTGGACGCGATCCTGGACGACGCAGTGGCCACCGTGGAGGGGCCCGACGGCACGGCCACCGACCTGACCATCGCCTGGAGCATCGAGGTCCAGGAGATCGACGCCCGGTGGCGGGTCAACCGCAACCGCATCCGGACCGACGAGGCCTCCCCCTGATGGCCGCCTTCGGGACCCTCGGGGAGAACCTGGCCGCCGCCGAGCGCCACCTGGCCCGGTTCGCCGCATCGCCCATCGGGCACCTGGTGGGCGGTGAGGCGGTGCCCAGCATCTCCGGGGAGACATTCGCCAACGCCTCGCCCATCGACGGTGGCCACCTCGGAGACGTGGCCTCTGGTGACGCCGCGGACGTCGACCGGGCGGCCGGGGCGGCTGCCGAGGCGTTCACCGAATGGGGCGCCACCCCGGGCACCGAGCGCCGGCGGATCCTCCACCGGGTGGCCGACGGGATCGAGGCCCGGGCCCACGAGCTGGCCGTGGTGGAGTGCGTCGACACCGGCCAGACCATGCGGTTCATGTCGGCCGCCGCCCTACGGGGGGCCGAGAACTTCCGGTTCTTCGCCGACCGGGCGCCGGGTGCCGCCGACGGGCAGTCCCTCCCCTCGGACCACCACGTGAACTACACGACCCGCCACCCGCTCGGGCCGGTGGGTGTCATCACGCCGTGGAACACCCCGTTCATGCTGTCCACGTGGAAGATCGCACCGGCCCTGGCCGCCGGATGCACGGTGGTCCACAAGCCGGCCGAGTGGAGCCCGTACACCGCCACCCTGCTGGCCGAGATCGCCCTGGAGGCCGGCCTGCCCCCCGGCGTGCTGAACGTCGTCCACGGGTTCGGCGAGTCGGCGGGTCGGGCCCTGACCGAACACCCGGCGGTGAAGGCCGTGGCCTTCGTGGGCGAGTCGTCCACCGGCTCGGCCATCCAGGCCCAGGGGGCACCGACCCTCAAGCGGGTCCACTTCGAGCTGGGGGGCAAGAACCCGGTGGTGGTGTTCGACGACGCCGACATCGACCGGGCGCTGGATGCCGTGGTGTTCATGATCTACAGCCTCAACGGCGAGCGGTGCACCAGCTCCAGCCGCCTGCTCGTCCAGGACACCATCCACGACCAGTTCGTGGAGCGGCTGACGGCCAAGATGCGCGGCGTGCGGGTCGGTCATCCCCTGGATCCGGCGAGCGTGGTCGGACCGCTGATCCACCCCCGACACCTGGACAAGGTCGACGGCTATCGGGCCATTGCGGCTGCCGACGGTGCCGAGGTGGTGGTCGGCACCCCGTGGGCCGACGCGCCGGCCGGTGGCAACTGGACGGCGCCCGTCCTGTTCACCGGTGCCGACCCGTCGATGCGGGTGGCCCGCGAGGAGGTGTTCGGGCCCACCCTGACCGTGCTGCCCTTCACCGACGAGGCCGACGCGGTGGCCATCGCCAACGACGTCGACTACGGCCTGGCCGGCTACGTGTGGACCGGCGACGTGGGCCGGGCCCACCGGGTGGCCCAGGCACTGGACGTGGGCATGGTCTGGGTCAACTCGCAGAACGTCCGCCACCTGCCGACGCCCTTCGGGGGCACCAAGGCCAGCGGCATCGGCCGCGACGGTGGCGACTGGAGCTTCGACTTCTACATGGAGACCAAGAACGTCGCCATCGCCCTGGACACCCATCCGGTGCCCGCTCTGGGAGGCTGAGCCGGTGAGCCTCTACGCCGTCCAGAAGTTCCTGTACCAGCTGAACCGGAGTTCTGAACTCCAGGACCGCTACCGGGACGACCGGGCGGCGGCCGTGGCGGGTTTCGACCGGGCCGACGACCTGGTCGACGACGAGGTGGCCGCCCTGGTTGGCCCCGACGTCGGGTACCTGTTCCACCTGGGCGTGAACGGGCAGATCCTCATGCACTTCGCCGCCTTCCACGGCATCGAGTGGGCCGACTACCTCCAGCAGATGCGCGACGGCATCGCCGAACACGGCCCGGTGCGCGAGGGCGTGTACGCCATGACCGGCTATCAGGGCGTGGACGCCCACGACGTCGAGCTGGGCTACCGCGGCGGCGGGACCGACGGAACCGGCGGCGGGGACGCGGGGGCCTGACGTGCCACTCGTCTACGCCGGCGTGTGCAGCCACGCCCCGGGCATCACCGGCCGGGCCGACCAGGCCGACCCGGAGGTTCGTGGTGCCTTCGTCGAGGCCCTCGACTCGATGCGGACCGCCATCGAGGCCTCGGGGGCCGAGGCGTTGGTGGTGGTGGCCGCCGAACACTTCGCCAACTTCTTCATGGACAACATGCCGGCCTTCGCCATGGGCATGGCCGACCACTACGACGGCCCCATCGAGGATCCGGACTGGCTGAGGATCCCGAAGTTCCGCGCCCCGGGGAACCGCGACCTGTCCCAGCGCCTGGTCGCCGAGGTCATGCAGACCGTGGACGTGGCCTATGCCGAGGAGTGGCTGTTCGACCACGGCATCGCCGTACCCCTCCACTTCCTGACCCCCCGGTTCGACCTCCCGGTCGTGCCGGTCAACGTGAACTGCCAGGGCCCGCCGCTCACGCCGTTGCACCGGGCGTGGACGTTCGGCGAGGCGCTCAGGAGGGCCGCCGACTCGGTGCCCGAGCGCATCGCCCTGGTGGGAACCGGGGGCATCTCCCACTGGCCGGCCACCCCGGACTCCGGGAAGATCAACGAGGCGTGGGACCGGGACTTCCTGGACCGTTGGTGCCGCAACGACCGCGACGCCCTCCTCGACTACGACGACGCACGGGTCTACGCCGACGCCGGCCAGGGGGGCTTCGAGATCCGGACCTTCCTCACGGTGAGCGCGGCGGCGGGTGGCGCAGAGGGGACGGTGCGGTTCTACGCCCCGATCCCCATCTTCGCCGTGGGCTGCACGGTGGCCGAGTACGCCATGAGGGTGCCCCACCCCTAGCGTCGCCCCGATGGACAGGGAGACGGGGGCCATCCCGGCGCCGACGGGCGGAGCCGGAGACGAAGTGGTCGAACGGCGGGCCTGGATCGCCCTGGCGGTGTCCACGCTGGCTGCCCTGCTGACCACCATCGACATCTCCATCGTCAACGTGGCCTTCCCGTCCATGCGACGGGACCTCGGATCCAGTGCAGCCGGCCTGTCGTGGGTGCTCTCGGGCTACTCGATCGCCTCGGGTGCGTTCCTGCTGCTGGCCGGCCGCCTGGCCGACCAGAAGGGGCGCCGCCGCCTGTTCCTGATCGGCGTGGCGGTGTTCGTGTTCGGCTCGCTGCTGTCGGGGCTGGCCACCACCACGGGCCTCCTCATCGGTGCCCGGATCGTCCAGGGCGTCGGTGCGTCGATCCTCGGGCCGTCGTCGCTGGCCATGATCCTCCCCGAGTTTCCGGCGTCGCGGCGGTCGCTGGTCATCGCCGTGTGGGGGGCCTCGGCGGCCCTCGGCGCGGCCATCGGACCGACCATGGGGGCGCTGCTGATCGACGCACTCTCCTGGCGGTGGGTGTTCTTCGTGAACGTTCCCGTCGGGGCGATGATCCTGGCGACCACGCCCCGGTTCGTCCGGGAGTCCCGTGACCCGGACGCCCGGGGCGGCTTCGACATGGTCGGCGTGCCGGCCGGGACCTGCGGGGTGGCCCTCGTCCTGCTGGCCGTGGTCCAGGGCGCGCAGTGGGGCTACACCTCGGGCGCCACCGTGGCCTCGGCGGTCGCCGGCCTGGTGCTGGTCGGCCTCCTGCTGGTGCGGTCGGCCCGCCACCCCAGTCCCCTGCTGGACCTGTCGCTGTTCCGCATCCGGTCGTTCTGGTCGGCCGGGGTGGGCCAGGTGTTCTTCGTCACGGCCTTCATCGCCTCCATCCTCTTCCACACCCTCACCCTCCAGGAACTCTGGGGGTGGTCGGTGCTGGCCGCCGGCTTCGGGGTGGTCGTCGGGCCGGCGCTCTCGGCGGTCCTCGGCGGACCGGTCGGGGCGATCGTGGACCGGGTGGGCCACCGCAACATCCTGGTATTTGGCGCCCTGATGTCGTCGGTCAACGGGCTGTGGCTGCGGTCCACGGTCACCATGGAGTCCTCGTGGGCCACCACGATCCTGCCCGCCCACCTGTTCCTCGGGGTGGGGGTGGCCTGCTCGTTCGCCACCTATGCCTCCCTCGGCCTGCGGGACGTACCACCGGCCCGCTTCGCCACGGCCGGGGCCACGTTGCGGACGTTGAGTTCGATCGGCTTCGCATCGGGCGTCGCCGTCGCCATCGCCGTGTTCTCCGGGGCCCGCCACCTCGGACCGTTGGCTGCCCACCACCGGGTGTGGACGCTCCTGTCGGCCATCTTCGCCGCCGGTGCCCTGTTCTGTGCCGTGACGTGTCCCGGGCGGGTCAGGCAGCCCGGCCCAGGGTGACCGGCATGGCCTCGCGTCCCCGGAGGATGATCCGGGCGTTGTAGGTGGGCTCGGCGGCCAGGGCAAGGTCGGGGAAGCGTCGGACCAGCCGGGTCACCGCGATCTCGCCTTCCATGCGGGCCAGCGCGGCGCCCAGGCAGTGGTGGACGCCGCTGCCGAACGACACGTGCCGGTTGGCGTCGGCCCGGGTCACGTCCAACTGGTCGGCGGTGTCGCCCCAGAAGCGGGGGTCGCGGTTGGCACTTCCCAGGGCGGTCAGCACCATCTCGCCGGCCGGCACCTCGACGCCGCCCACCTCCACGTCGTGCATCATCCGCCGACCCGAGGTCTGGACCGGGCTGTCGTAGCGCAGCAGCTCGTCGGCCACCGTGTCGTCCACCGACTCGTCGTTGCGTACCTGGGACAGCTGGTCGGGGTGGCGGAGCAGTGCGTGGGTGCCGTTGCCGATCAGGTTCACGGTCGTCTCGTGGCCGGCCACGAAGAGCAGGTTGGTCATGGCCAGCAGTTCGTCGGCGTCCATCCGGTCGCCGTCGGCCTCCACGGCGACCAGGTCGGAGAGCAGGTCGTCGGCCGGTTCGCGGCGCTTCCAGGCGATGGCGTTCCGCAGGTAGGAATCCATGTGGTCGCCGCCGGCGATGGCCGCGTCGACCTGCTCGGGGGTGAGGTAGGGCTCCAGGGTCTGGGTCATGGCGTGCGACCAGGCCCGCACCCGTTCCACGTCGGCGTCGGGCAGGCCGAGCATGTCGTGGATCACTGCGAACGGGATGACGAAGGCGTAGTCGGCGATCAGGTCGATGGGGTCGTCGCCGTCCCGGCCGGCCAGGTCGTCGAGCAGGTCGTCCACGATGGTCGTGGTGCGGTCCCGCATGCGGGCGATGGACCGGGGGGTGAACGTGCGCTGGACCAGCTTGCGGAGCCGGGTGTGGTCCGGGGGGTCCAGCGCCAGGATCGACGGTGGGCGGTCCGCACCCCGGTTACGGAGCCGCAGCATGTGCTCGGGCAGGTCGATCGACGACTCGAACCGCTTCACCGAGGTGTGGGGGTCGCGCAGCACCTGGTGGGTGTCGTCGTAGCGGCTGACGATCAGGATCCCCAGGGCGTTGCGGTGGACCGGGTCCTCGTCACGGAGCCGGGCGTAGGTGGGGTAGGGGTCGGTCAGGAACGCCGGGTCGAAGGGGTTCCACGACGGGGCGTCGACGGCCGACGGTTCGGTCATGGCGCGGACGCTACCGAGGGTCCGGTGGCTGCCCCGAAGCGGGCGGTGCGGGAGCCTGGGCCCGCCTGGTCGGGTGGGTTCAGGTCGGGTGGCTACAGGTCGCGGGCCACGGCGTGGCCGGAGCGCACCGCACCCTCGATGTAGCCGACGGACCCGGCATCACCCACCACGTGGACGTCGACGCCGTCGAGCACGGCGCTGATGGCGTCGGCCAGCGAGGGGTCGGGTACCACCCCGCCGGCCAGCAGCACGGCGTCGGCGGCGAACCGCTCCTCGACCGGGTTCCCGTCGTCGTCGGTGGTGGCCGCCACCACCTCGTCGGCGGTCACCGCGACCAGCCGGGTGCCGGTCCGGAAGTCCACACCGTGGCTCCGTGCCTCGTGGAGGGCCCGCCAGCGTCGGGGGTGGGCCATCTCGGTGGCCAGGTACTCCCCGTCCTCCAGCACGGTGACGGTGCGTCCCCGTTCGGCCAGGAATTCGGCCAGCTCGGTGCCCACCAGGCCGCCACCGACCACCACGACCCGACGGCCGAGGGGCATCCACCTACGGGACAGCGATCGGACCCGGGCCAGGTCGGTGGTGATGCCCAGCAGTCGGCCGACGGACAGGGCGATACGCACCACGAAGCCGGGGCGACGGGCCCCGAGGTCGCCGTCACCGGTCAGCAGGTTCCGCAGGTCGTCGCCCGACAGCACGTGGCCGAGGTCCGCACCCGGCACGTCGGGCCGTGCCCGTATCGCGCCGGTGGCCACCACCACGGCATCGGGCCGCAGGGCGGCCACCATGGCCGGGGTGGCGGTGGTCCCGGTTCGGACGTCGACCCCGGCTTCGGTCATGGCGGTGGCCAGCCAGCGGACCAGGTCGCCGTTCAGCGGCGTGGTCAACGACGAGAAGCGGGCCGTCCCGCCCAGGTGGTGGGCCTTTTCCAGCAGGGTCACCCGGTGGCCCCGCTCCGCGGCCACCCGGGCCGCCTCCATTCCACCGGGGCCGCCTCCGACCACTACCACGTGGCCCGGTACCTCGGCGGGGGACGGTTCGGGTTCGCCCTGATGGCCCAGGCGGGCGTTCACCGCGCACACCGGTGCCGCCGACCAGAAGTTCTGGGCCACGCACACGAAGCAGTTGATGCACGGCCGCACCAGGTCGGGGCGCCCCTCGGCCAGGCGGTTGGGAAGGTCGGGGTCGGCCAGCAGTTGGCGCCCCATGGCCACCAGGTCGGCGCCACCGTCGGCCAGGATCCGCTCGGCGTCGTCGGGACGGATGCGACCCACGGCGATGACCGGTACGTCGACGGCGGCCTTCACGGTGCGGGCCAGGTCCTCGTACTGGCAGTCACGCCACGGCAGCGGCCCCTCGGTGAACCCCGGACCGCCGGTGACCGACGAGTAGGCGGTCACGTGGATGGCATCGGCCCCTGCATCGGCGGCCATCGCCGCGTACCGGGCAGCCAGGTCCGGGGTGATGCCATCTTCCAGGGCGTCGTCGCGTCCGTTCAGTCGGACCAGCAGCGCGAAGTCCGGGCCACACCGGTCCCGTATGGCCGTCACCACCTCGACCAGGAGCCGGCCCCGGCCCTCGTCGGTGCCTCCGTAGTCGTCGGTACGACGGTTCCAGGCCGGCGAGAGGAACGTGTCGATGAGGTAGCCGTGTCCGGCGTGTACCTCGATGCCGTCCAGGCCGGCCCGTTGTACCCGTGACGCCGCATCGGCGAACTGGTCGACCACCCAGGCGAGGTCGTCGGTGGTGGCCTCGGCGTAGGTGGGCATCTTCCCGCCGGTCAGGGTGGCCATGGCCAACAACTCGTCCATGGTCGTGTCGCGCATGATGGCCATGGGGTCGGCGTCGGGCAGCGGAAGGCTGGGCACCAGGCTGGGCCGGTCCTCGGCGGTGTCCACCCCGGAGATCCGACCGTGGTGGTTGGCCTGGACGACGATCCTTGCCCCGTGGGCATGGACGGCCTCGCCCAGGCGGCGTAGCCCGTCGATCACCCCGTCGTGGGACAGGGCCGGCTGGTGGCGGGCCGTGGCTCCGTGGGGGAAGGCCACCGCCGAGGTCTCCAGCACCAGGAGGCCGGCGCCGCCCCGGGCCCGCTCGGCGTAGTGGGTGATGAGCAGGTCGGTGATCAGCCCGTCGTCGCAGACGTTCTGGTCCATGGCCGGGAGGACGATCCGGTTCGGCAGGTCCAGCGGCCCCACCCGGATCGGGGACAGCAGGTGGGGATGCGGGGCCGGTTGCCTGCTGGGTTGCCTGACGGGAGTCGACGACACGTCGTCGATCCTGCCCGACGGCGGCCCACCGGGCCAACGTCCACACCCCGGTCGACCGGCGCGGCCGCCTCCCGGGTCCGGGACGGGTCATGCGGGTCGGGTCAGCCGGCCAGCTTCTTCAGCGACCTGAGGCGCCAGTCCTCGGTGGTGTCCACCGCGTTGAAGGTGAAGCAGTGGATCCCGGCGATGTCCAGCTCGTTGGCCCGGCCCGACAGGGGGGCGATCAACCTGTTGGGGTTGTAGCCGCCGGGTGACAGCAGGCGGATCACCGAGGCCCGGTTCTTCTTGAGGTACCGGGCCGAGTGGCCGATGCCCAGGCGGACCGAGATGGTCAGCAGCCTGGTGCGGTCCACGGCACCGGGTACTCCGAGGTGGCAGGGCAGGTCCACGCCGGCCGCCCGACGTCCGGCCAGCCAGTCGCCGATGGTCTGGGGGTCGAAGCACATCTGGGTGGCCATGTAGCCCTCCAGTCCGGCTTCCCGGATCAGTTCCTGCTTCTCGACCAGCGCATCGACCAGCGCCTGGTCGGGAATGGTCGCGTGGCCGTCGGGGTAGGAGCCGATCCCCACCACGTCGATCTCGGGTCGCCGGTCCAGGAAGGATCGGAGGAACCCTGCGGCATCGGTGAACGGACCCCGGGGCTCGGCGTCGCCACCGATGCAGAACACCCGCCGGATGCCGATGTCCCGGACCCGCTGGACGATCCGGTCGACGTGCTCCTCGCCCTCGACCATGCGGGCCGCCAGGTGGGGGATGACGGTGAACCCCTTGTCCGCGTACCCGGCGCACAGGTCGAAGGTGTCGTCGATGGTCTTGGCCGGCGAGCAGGTCACCGACACGGTGGCGCCGTCCGGGAGGTGGGCGCTCTGGTCGGCCAGGTTCTTCAGCGGGATGAGCTCGTAGGTCATGCCCTCGAGCAGGCGACGCTGGACGGACCGGTCGGTTCGGGGTCGGGTGGCCACGTTGCCGCCCTCCTGGTGTTCCGGGGGTCGGCGTCCCGACCCGGGTTGTCTTGTGCTCCCGGTCGGTATCGACCGGGAGATGGCTCAGCTCAGGCCGACGATCTCGCCGTTCTCGTCGATGTCGATGCCCATGGCGCCCGGCTGGGCACCCAGTCCCGGCATGGTGCGCATGTCGCCGCAGATGGGGTACACGAACCCGGCGCCCACCGAGGCCCGTACCTCGCGGACGGGCAGCGTCCAACCGGTCGGTGCGCCCTTCAGGGCCGCGTTCGAGCTGATGGACAGGTGGGTCTTGGCGATGCACACCGGCAGGTCGCCGAAGCCGTTGGCCTCGTAGGAGTCGATCTGCTTGTTGGCCTGCGGGGAGAAGTCCACGCCGTCGGCCCCGTAGACCTTGTCGGCCACCGTTCGGATCTTGTCCCGCAGCGACATCTCGTCGGGGTAGAGCACCTGGAACTCGCTGGGCTCGTCGGCCGCCTCGGCGACCGCCTCGGCCAGTTCGGTGGCACCGGAGCCCCCGTCGGCGAAGTGGGTGGTGACCGCCGAGCGGGCGTTGAACTCGTCGGCGATCTCCTTGATGGCCGCGATATCGCCGTCGTGGTCGCCGGGGAACACGTTGATGGCCACCACCGGGGACACCCCGTGGACCTGCATGTTCTCCAGCTGCTTGCGGAGGTTGTCGCCACCCTGGTGGACCTCGTCGGGGTTCTCGGCCAGCAGCGCCTCGGGGAGTGGCCGGCCGGCCACGATCTTGTGGTTGCCGGAGTGGGCCTTGAGGCCGCGCACGGTGGCCACCAGCACGGCGGCGTCCGGGGCGATGCCCGAGTAGCGGCACTTGATGTTGAAGAAGCGCTCGGCGCCCATGTCGGCGCCGAAGCCGGCCTCGGTGAGGAGGTAGTCGCCGGTGTGGATGCCGATCTGGTCGGCGATGATCGACGAGTTGCCGGTGGCGATGTTGCCGAACGGGCCGCAGTGCACGAGGGCCGGGGTGCCCTCCAGGGTCTGCATGAGGTTCGGCTTGATGGCCTCCTTGAGGATGACGGTCATCGAGCCCGCGACGCCGAGGTCCTCGGCGGTCACCGGGGTACCGGCCTTGTCGTAGCCCACGACGATCCGACCCATCCGGACCCGCAGGTCGGCCAGCGAGGTGCACAGGGCCAGGGCGGCCATGACCTCGGACGCCGCGGTGATGTCGAAGCCGGTCTCCCGCGGCACGCCGTCGAGGCGGCCGCCGAGGCCGACCACGATGTTTCGCAGCGCCCGCTCGTTGATGTCCATGACCCGGCGCCACGTGATGTTGTGGAGGTCCAGGCCCAACTCGTTGCCGTGGAACAGGTGGGCGTCGAGCATGGCCGAGCACATGTTGTGCGCCGCGGTCACCGCGTGCATGTCGCCGGTCAGGTGGAGGTTGAACAACTCCATGGGGACGACCTGGCTGTAGCCGCCGCCCGCCGCGCCGCCCTTGATGCCG